>CALVCF010000028.1 GCA_944325935.1 uncultured Erysipelotrichaceae bacterium
TATGGAGCGTAGAACAAATAGTCTTGTAAAGATGAAGCCCTCTGTAATGATAGGATTTTATCCTGTCTTTATAAGACATAAGTCAATGAAGCAAGAAGCCCAAGAGCTTTAGCCTTGGGTAGCTCACTCTAATATTTGCGTGCATATCTAACAGCGTCATATTCTACTAGCACAACTATTTCATAAGGATTTTTTCTCATAATATCTTGAATATCAGAAGGTAACGGGAAGGCACACTCATATATCATCGCTTGTGTCAAGATAAAGACCAAGTGCTTCTATAGCATTCTCCATCGTATTATCAATGGTATCGCCATCAGAAAAACAACCCTGTAGATCAGGAAACTCAACCCCTCTTTTTTGTTTACTGTTCCCATTTTATTATAAAAGCCCCTATTTTAGGGACTTTTTGATCATACTATGGAGCAGATAGCGGGAATCGAACCCGCAACCTCAGCTTGGGAAGCTGATGTTTTACCACTAAACTATATCTGCATGAGCCCTATTATTTTAGCTCAAACCGCAATCTAGTGCAAGGGGGCGCCAAGATAGATGATGTTTGTTTACTGTTTTTGGTAGTGGCACCTTTTTATTTCTTGTTAATAATGCTATGATTATTGGGCTATAAAAAGGAGTTTATGATGCAAGATCTATTAGATTTTTTAAGTAATCAGCATAGCGCCTTCAATGTCGTTAGCGCAATGCGGGACTTGCTTCTAGCAAGAGGTTTTGAAGAGCTTTTCGAAAACAAGCCTTATGATCTTAAACTAGGTAATAATTATTTTATAATACGCAATCTTTCAAGTATTATGGCTTTCAAGGTTCCTTCTAAGAAAGAGGAATTAGCCATGAAGATCGTAGCGACCCATAATGATTGCCCCAGTTTTAAATTAAAGCCTAACTGTGTCTTTAAAAACGGCAGTTATATTAGACTTAATACCGAAGTATACGGCGGCCCGCTTTATTATACTTGGCTCGATCGCCCTTTATCTTTAGCAGGACGTTTGATCTATCATGAAGCGGGAAAGATCAAGGAGATGGCTTTTGATCTTGAAGAAGATTTTTGTATCATACCATCACTTGCCATTCATATGAATCGCGAAGCCAATAATGGCTATAAATTTAATCCACAGGTCGACCTTTTACCACTAGTTGATATGGACAGTGATTTTGATATGCTCAAGTATCTCAGCTTGAAAACGGGTAAAGAAATTACAGACTTTGACCTATATCTCTATCCACGGATGAAGGCCTGCCTTTTTAGTAATCAAAAATTATTCTCATCACATCATATCGATGATCTAGAGTGCGCTTATCTGGCTTTTAAGGCTTTTGTAGAAAGCGACAGCAATGATCTAAATGTCTTCGTATCATTTGATAATGAAGAAGTGGGCTCCTTGACCTATCAAGGCGCTATGAGCAACTTCCTTGCCAGCAACCTTAGGCGCCTCTTTAAAAGCTTAGGTCTAGAACTTGATGAGGTAGCATCACGCTCTTTTTTGGTATCTGCTGATAATGCCCATGCCCTTCATCCCAATCATGAAGAAAAAGCCGATGCCTTGAACCGTCCTTTACTGAATAAGGGTATCGTCATCAAACAAAACGCCAATCAAGCATATACAAGCGACGCTAAAAGTATCGCTATCTTTAAAAACATCCTTGAAAAAGCCAAGATCCCTTATCAGTTTTTTACTAATCGCAGCGATATGCGCGGTGGCTCGACTTTGGGGAACCTTTCTAATGTACAGATCGCGCTAAGAAGCGTTGATATCGGTTTAGCACAGCTTGCCATGCACTCTTGTTTTGAAACAGCTGGCCTATTAGATACCGAATATCTTTTTAAAGGCCTAAAAGCCTATTATCAAACGGAACTTGCAATTTAAAAGAGGTGGAAGATGTATCAATTTTTAACAGATATTAAAAAAGAAGCATATGAAGAATATGTCATGAGTTCTTCACAGCTGACCCTTTTACAAAGTTATCCATGGTCTATGGTAAAAGATAACTGGGATCATATGTATACCGGCGTCTATGATGATGGCAAACTGGTAGCGACGGCTTTAGTCTTGATCCGTAGACTGCCTTTAAACAAGTGTTTCTTTTACATCCCCCATGGTCCAATAATGAATTATAAAAACCAAAAGCTCGTCAGTTTTTACTTTCAAGAGCTTAGAAAGATAGCTCGTTTAAAAAAGGCGGTCTTCATCCGCTTTGACCCGGCTATTATCGTCAACAGCTATCGTTCTGAAAACTATAATACTGATCGCAAGCCCGATACTGGATTCATCATCGACTCCCTTGAAAGGGTCGGCGCCAAGCACAAAGGTTTTAATCTCTTGATCCATGAGGCAACCCAGCCCCGCTTTCAATCAGTTGTCTATAATACGGATAATTATCAAGACCAGCTACCCAAACATACAAAGCGCTTTATTCGCTATGCCCTGCGTTTTGGTATAAAAGTCGAGTGTGGTGGCTTGGAATTATTGGATGATTTCGCTAAACTCATGGAAATGACGACCCAGCGCCGTCATTTAGGACTGCGCGACCGCTCGTATTATTTGAAGCTTTTAAATGCCTATAAAGAAGACTGCCGCATTTTTTTAGCCTATATTGATCTAGATCAAGAATTAGCGTGCATCAAAAAGAAGCTGGTGGCCTTGTCTTTAGACCTAGAAGAGGCGAAAGAGAAAGCTTCTAAGAAAATCAAGATCTACGAGCAGCAATGCGACAGCACAAGAGCTGATCTGACTTTGCTGGAAGACTTAAAAAAAGACTTAAACGATCAAAAGGGAAGGATCCCTATCGCTGGGACATTGAGTATTTGTTATGGGCCGATCAGCGAAATGCCCTACGTTGGAATGGATATCCGTTTCAAAAAATTCCGACCGCAATATTTGTGTTATGCCGAAAATCTGGAATGGGCCTTTAAAAAGGGCTTGGAGTATTTAAATCTTGGCGGTGTCGAGGGGACCCTTGATGATGGATTGACGAAATTCAAAGACAATTTTAATCCCGTAATCAACGAATATATCGGGGAATTTGATCTTCCTTTAAATAAACTGGTTTATAATGTCGGTATGAAGGCATTGCCGATCATCAGGAAAGCTATGAGGTAGGCTATGGAATTTTTAAAACTTGATGCGAAAGAATTTGACGAGTTTGCCCTTAACCATCCTTTAGGGGGTTTTTGGCAAAGTTCTGATATGGCCCATATGCAGGAAAAAAACGGGTCCCTGACTTATTATGTAGGGGTGAAAGAAAACGGCAAGCTCTTAGGAGCTTCGATGCTGACTTTAAAAAAGATTCATCTTGGCTATTACTTTGCCCGTTCTTTAAGAGGACCGCTTTTAGACTACGGCAATGAAGAATTAGTGAACTTTTTTATGAGAGAAGTTTTTAGTTTCTTGAAAAATAAGAAAGTGCTCTTTTATCACATCGATCCCTATCTTCCTTTAAATTACATCGACCTAGAGGGCCGAGTGAAAGAAGATGGACCGCACAATATGAGCGTTGTCGAACTTTTAAAAGAGCTCGGTTTTAAACACGAGGGTTTTGTGAAAGGCATCGATAATTCCAAAGAACCGCGCTATATCTATACGATCCCCCTGAAAGGAAAAAGTGAAGACGAACTTTTGAACAGCTTTGAGCGCAAGTGTATGCGCAGTGTAAAAAAGGCGCAGAAGTATAAGGTCGAAGTTGAAGAACTGCAAAGAGACGAGTTATATATCCTAGATGAAGTCGTGGCGAAAACGAGTGAAAGAAGAGGTTTTGCATGGCGTGATAATACTTATCATCAAAGATTGTACGACGCCTTTCACGCTAAGGGCCACGTCAAGTTTTTGGTGGCCAAGATCGACCTTAAGAACTACGAGGCCGATCTCAAAGCTGATCTTGCTAAGGAAGAAGCTGCCTATGAGGATGCTTGCCGGCATCTTTTGAAAGTAGAAAGTGCTAAGATGATCAAAAAACGCGATCTGGCGCAAGAACAGATCACAGGACTGAAAGCGAAATTAGAAGATGCGAAAAAAATGAAGGAAGAAGACGGCGAAGTTTTAAATCTGGCCAGCGGGATCTTTTTTGTCTATGGAAGAGAGATCTTGTGTTTAATGAGTGGCGTCTATGAGAAGTATATGCGCTTTTGTGCGCCATATATGCTGCACTATACAATGATGGAAGAGTGTATCAAAAGAGGCATGGAACGCTATAATTTATATGGAACCAGCGGCATCTTTGACGAGTCGGCCGATGATTACGGCGTCTTCTTGTTTAAAAAGGGCTTTAATGGTCAGGTAGAAGAGCTGATCGGCGATTTTGAGATCGTTTTAAACAAGGGTGCAGCTAAACTTTACCACTGCTTGCAAAAAGTGCGGTCGGTCCTTAAAAAATCATGACGCGAAAGTACTTAATAAAGTCCTAAAGATAGTGAAACTTATCACTAATTTTGCTATAATTATGCAGGTTTTAAGAAAGGAGTATGGCTTTGTGGAAATAAAAGACATCAAAGAATTAATTGCCTTTGATCAAAAAACCATGCAGGACGTCATTGATATCCACGATAAGAAAAATGAAGCCCTGAAGGCATTAGCCAGAGAAAAAGAAGAAATTAAAAAGAAGACTTGGGATGAAGTCAATCAGAAGGTCGAGACGACCAAGAAGGAACTCGATGCCAAGATCGCATCTGATGCCAAGATCAACACCCAGGCCTTTGAAGAGGGCGCCAAGCGCATCAAAGATACCTATGCCGCTAATAAAGACAAGTGGATCAAGGAAGTCTTTGAACGCTGCATTGATTAAAGCTAAAGGATAGAAGAAAGGGGGATGCTATGTCTAAAGCGGCTTCTGGAGCTATGACGACCAAAGCCAAAGCCATGTTCGCAAAACGTTTAAGCGAGAGTGATTATCTCAATCTCAGCAATAAAAAAAGCGTCAGCGAGATTGCAACCTATCTCAAAAACGAGACATACTACGCTTCTTGCCTTGAGGGCATTAATGAAAAAGCTTTACATCGCGGACAACTCGAAGCTTTGATACGCAATGACTACATCGACAAGGTCGCACGGATCTTACGCTATTCAACTTCTGATCGTGAAGGCTTTGAAAAGGTCATTGTCGTGCAATCGGAAGTGAATACGCTCATTACGATCACCGAAGCTTTGATATCAAACGACTTTACCAGCATCATCGTCAAGTTGCCGACGACGATTGCCGGGGAGATATGCTTCAGCCTCAAGGATCTCGCCAACATCCGCTCTTGGGAAGAACTCTTATCAGCCCTTGAAGGCACGCCTTATCACGATATCATGGCACCTTATACAGTCAATGATATCAGGGATTTGGACTTCACGGGCCTTGAACAAGATCTTTATCGTTACGATCATGAGACGACCTTGAGGATCCTCAATGAGAGTATCGATAAAAAAAGCCAAAAGGCGATCAAAGAGCTTCTTTATTCAAGGATCGAACTTGACAATATTGCCAAGATCTATCGTTTGAAAAAGTATTTTAATACGCCCCATGATCGGATCATGCCGATGCTGGCGAAAGTATATCTGCGCTTTTCAAAGAAGGATATTGCCGAGATGATCGAAAAAGATGATGCCGAGCATATCTATGAGCGTTTGGTCAATAGCTCTTATAAGGCCTATGTGAATGATGAACGTTTCTTGTTTATCGAACATACGACCAAGATGATCAACTACAACCTCAACCGCAAACAGATCATGTTTGCCAGTGACCCGGATACGGTCTTGCTGGCATACATGCGGCTTGTGGAAAATGAGATCGACAATATCGTCGATATCATCGAGGGGGTACGCTACCGTGTATCTAGTGAAGAGATACGCCGTATGCTGATATATTAGGAGGATAAAATGTCGATTCAAAAAATGAAATTTACTAAGACATCGACGAGTCGCGATTATCTAGACGAGATGCTTCTAAGAGCTCTTGATACTAAGCTCTTGGATCCTATCAGCTCTGATGATCTCTTGCGCCAGGATGAAGAGGGGCGCACGATCGAAGAAGACAACGTCTATGCCGACTACATCAACAATTTCAAGAATATGGCCCATGGGATCGGTCTTGAGATCGGCAAGAAGAAAGAAGCTGAAAAAAGCTATACGCTTGAAGAGATCGAAGCTTTTTCCAAGGAGCTGGCTAATAAGCTAGAGCTTTCATCTTGCGGTGAGGATGTCGTCTTGACATCAGATGATCAAAAGGCCTTGGATGCCCTAAGCGAGTGCGATTTTGAGGCCTTGCACGATTGTCATTATATCAATTTCGGTCTAGGGCGCTTGCCGCTTGAAAGTTATAAGAAGATTGAACTTTTGCGGGATCGCAAGTTTGATCTATGCATCTTGCATTCCAACTCGCAATACCATTGGGTCGTCTATGCGACTTCCAACACTTTCTTTGCGGAAGTTAGAAAACTCTTATTATCTTTATATCTTGAAGAGATCCGTATTCCGGATATCGATGTCAAAAAGGTCAAGGCGGATTATGAGGAAAAACTCGAAGATATTTACGCCTTCTGTTTAAAGAATGACAACATCTATCGTCTTTATGACTATGTCATACAGGATGGCGATACTTATCAAATCGGCGGTTTCATCCCAGCGAAGGAGCTTGATAGTTATAAGGCGGCCTTTAAGGATCTGCCGGTGGAATTTGAAGTCTTAGAGCCCGAAGAAGCGGGCGTTAAATGTCCGACATTGCTTAAGAACAACTGGTTCTTCAGACCCTTTGAGATGTTTGTGGAAATGTATTCCCTGCCTGATTATCGCGATTTTGACCCCACTGTTTTTTTAGGGATCACCTATTGCCTGATCTTTGGCATTATGTTTGGCGATCTAGGACAGGGCGCGGTCTTAGCCATAGGCGGAATCGTGCTTTACGATATCATGCATTTCAAAAACAAGCTGATCGGGATCGTGGGCCGTGTCGGCATCTTCTCGATGATCTTCGGCTTCCTGTATGGTTCGGTCTTTGGTAACGAAGAAGTTTTAACCCCAGTTCATCAGGCCTTGTTTGGTACTGAAGGCAAACTGGTCGAAGTCATGGATGCTGAGTGGACGACCCGTCTTTTGATCGGTGCAGTCATGATCGGGATGATCTTGACCCTGGTCTCAATGCTCATCAATATGTATAAGAATCTAAGAAGAAAGGATCTGGGCCAAGTTTTATTTTCCACCAATGGCGTGGCGGGCTTTGTCTTTTATTCATATATCATCGCTGTTATCTTGAACATGCTTGTTTTAAACAACAGTTTAGGCAATCTTTTAAGCCCCGTCTTTATCGTACCGCTTGTCGTAATACCCTTCATCTGCTTCTTCTTTGAAGAGCCTTTAGGGCATTTGTTAAGTGGCAAGCAAGTCAAACCAAGCGAGGGCTGGGGAGCCTTTATCATGCAACAGATCTTTGAAATGATCGTTATTGCCCTAGAATATGTCGCTAATACTTTGTCTTATCTTCGTATCGGCGGCTTCATCTTGTCGCATGCCGGATTGATGCTGGTCGTCTCCGTCTTGATGGGTATGGTCGGAGGTGCCGGCAGTATCATTGTTATGATTTTCGGCAATGCCTTAGTCATGGGCCTTGAAGGCCTGATCGTAGGGATCCAAAGCCTACGTCTTGAATATTATGAAATGTTCTCTCGTTACTATGATGGCGGAGGACGCAAATATGAAGTACTTACATCTTTAGAATAAACGGGAGGATAGTTTGAAATGATTAAGATGCTTTTAGTTGTAATCGCAGTTTTGTTTATCGTCGTACCAATGCTTTTGATCAAAAAAGGTCTTACGAAGGATAATGTCAAGAGAAGAGTCTTTGCTCAAATCGCTACCTTTGCCGGGGTTTTCACTCTAGCTTTTGTCGTCAGCGGCGCCAGCGTTTTTGCGGAAGAGACAACAGCTACGACTCAAGGTATTGATGGAACCTTAGCGCAAGGTCTAGGCTTTATTGCTGCTGCTTTAGCTACGGGTTGTTCGTCTTTGGCTGCCGGTATTGCCGTTGGTAATGCTGCACCGGCTGCGATCGGCGCTTTCAGTGAAAATCCTGATAACTTCGGTAAGTCGATGATCTTCGTTGCCTTGGGTGAGGGTTGTGCCATCTATGGTCTGCTCATCTCTATCCTTATCATCAACCAACTATAAGGAGCATTCATGAAGGTATTTTGTATTAGTGATAACATCGATACACAAATGGGGATGCGCTTGGCTGGGATCGAGTCGGTCGTCTACCACGATCGTGAGAGCGTCTTAAAGAAGCTGGATGAACTCATCAAAGATCCTGATATGGGCATCATCTTAATGACCACGATTATTGTCAACCTTTGTCCTGATGTCATATCGCAATACAAACTTGAGTTGAAGTCGCCTTTGATCGTCGAGATCCCGGATCGCCATGGTTCGGCCAATATCGGCGAGACGATCGATTCTTATATCTCAGAGGCGATCGGCATTAAGATCTAGAGAGGTAGAAAGCGTGGAAAATGAAATTTTAGAAGCGATCGAAAAGGACGTCCAAGAACAGGCGGATCTAGTGATCGAACAGATCAATACAGAGATCGATTCTTTACGTAATGAAGAAATCAAATCCTTTAAGGAAGGTTTAGCGAAGGAACAGGACACTTACCTCGAAAAGGAGCTCAATGACTTGCGCGTCTTATCGATCACGCAGGCTTCGCGAGCTAAGCTCAAGACCAAACACGACCTTTTAGAGCTAAGACAAACGCTGGTAACAGAAATGTTAGAAGCGGTTAAAGCTAAACTTTTGGATTTTAGAAAGACTTCAGCATATGTGTCTTATCTTCGCAAGCACATCGAGACGATCAAAGAAAATGATGGCTATTTCTTGGTGGAAGAAAATGATAAGGCGACTTTAGAGAAAGTCTTAAAAGATATGAAACGACAAGATGAGATCAAAATAGGGCATTTTGCGATCGGCGGGGTGAAGTACATTGCCGAAAGTGCTCATATTGAGTATGATTTCAGTCTTGATACGCGGTTTTTGGAAGCGTCGGAATGGTTTATGAATAATTCCGGCTTCACGATTTAGGAGGTGGATTTTATGGAAAATGTCATTTATTCCATAAATGGACCGGTCGTGACTGTTAAAGATACGAGTGATTTCTCGATGATGGAGCAGGTCTATGTCGGTCATAAACGCTTGATGGGCGAAGTTATCGGTATCACCGATGAAAAAACGACCATTCAGGTCTATGAATCGACTACCGGACTAAGACCTGGTGAACCGGTCGAGGGCTCAGGAACCCTTCTAAGCGCAACCTTGGGCCCAGGGATCCTCACCAATATCTTTGATGGAATCGAAAGACCTTTAAATAAATTATTGGAGATCGACGGAGCCTTTATATCCGAGGGTCAAAGCCTGACTGCTTTAGACAGTGAAAAGAAATGGGATACTAAGATCCTTAAAAAAGTTGGTGATCAAGTTAGGGGCGGCGAGATCTTTGCGACTTGCCCAGAGACCCCTTTGATCGAGCATCGTTCGATGATTCCTCCAATGGTAAGTGGTGAAGTCATCGAAGCTAAAGGCGATGGTGCTTATACAGCTTTTGAAACTTTGTTGAAAGTAAAAGATGCAAAGGGCGAAGTACATGAAATAGCTTTAAGTCAAAGATGGCCGATCAAGACTCCGCGTCCGATCAAGGAAAGAGAGATGATCTCAATTCCGCTTATTACCGGACAAAGAGTCATCGATACGACCTTCCCTATCGCCAAAGGCGGAGCTGCCGCGGTACCAGGGGGCTTTGGCGCCGGCAAGACGATGTTGCAGCACCAGATTGCGAAATGGTGTGATGCCGATATCATTGTCTATGTCGGATGTGGTGAACGGGGTAATGAGATGACGCAGGTTCTAGAAGAGTTCTCAAGCCTCGTCGACCCCAAGACGGGCAATCTCTTGTTGGATCGAACGACCCTGATCGCCAATACATCAAATATGCCAGTCGCGGCGCGTGAAGCTTCGATCTATACCGGGATCACCCTAGCTGAATATTATCGCGATATGGGTTATCATGTCGCTATCATGGCGGACTCGACCTCACGTTGGGCCGAGGCTTTAAGAGAGATCTCCGGACGTTTGGAAGAGATGCCGGCCGAAGAGGGCTTCCCAGCCTATCTTCCATCGCGTATTGCTCAATTCTATGAGCGGGCCGGCTATGTCAAGACTTTAAATGATACCGATGGTTCCGTTACGATCATTGGAGCTGTTTCGCCACAAGGCGGTGACTTCTCGGAGCCGGTTACACAAAACACTAAACGTTTCGTCAGATCGTTCTGGGCTCTTGATAAGTCATTGGCTTACGCCAGACACTATCCGGCGGTCAACTGGAATGAATCATATAGTGAATATATGGACGACCTTTCTGATTGGTATTATCAGAATATTGCCCATGATTATGGAAAACTCAGAAGCGAGATGGTCGCTATATTGCATGATGAAACTGAACTCAACGAGATCGTTAAACTCATCGGGGCCGATGTTTTGCCTGAAGATCAAAAATTGACCTTGGAGATCGCCCGGGTCGTACGTGTTGGCTTCTTACAGCAAAACGCCTTCCATCCGGATGACACTTATGTGCCCATGGAAAAACAATACAAGATGCTCAAGGTCATCTCCTATCTCTATGCCCAAAGCAAGAAACTGGTGGCTAAGCATATCCCGGTTTCGCTCATTCAAAAGACAGGGATCTTTGAGGACCTGATCAAGATCAAGTATGATGTCCCCAACAACAACATCGCATTGCTTGATACTTACTTTGATAAGATCGATAACGCTTTGGCGTCGATCGAATAGAAAGGAGACTTATGGCAAGACAAATTTTAGGCTTAAGTGAAGTTAATGGTTCATTAGTCGTATACCGCAATGTCGAAGCGGTCTCCAATGAAGAGATGGTCCAAATCGCTTTAAGCGATGGCAGTATCCGTAATGGCAGAGTTGTTCAGATCGAGGGTGATACGGTCATCGTTCAGGTCTTTGAAGGGGTATTAGGACTTTCAAAGACCAATTCTAAGACAGAACTTTTAGGGCATCCGATGGAGATCGCCCTGTCAAAAGAAGTTTTAGGTCGTACCTTCTCTGGTTCAGGCCGTCCGATCGATGGACTGGGTGCGGTCTATGCCGAGAAGTTTGCCGATATCAATGGTAAACCGCTAAATCCGGTCGCTCGCGAATATCCTAAGAACTATATCTCTACCGGTATCAGCGCGATCGATGGTTTAAATACGCTGATCCGTGGACAGAAATTGCCGATCTTCTCCGGATCCGGTCTGCCCCATGACAAGTTAGCAGTCCAAATCGTTCGTCAAGCACAATTGTCAGGTGATGATGCCGACAACTTCGCGATCGTCTTTGGAGCGATGGGGGTCAAAAATGACGTTGCGGATTTCTTTAAGAAATCTTTTGAAGAGACCGGGGTCATGGAGAAAGTCTGTATGTTTGTCAATTTGTCAAATGACCCGATCATCGAAAGAATTGTTACACCGCATTGCGCTTTGACAACAGCTGAATATCTAGCTTATGAATGCGGCATGCATGTCTTAGTTATTTTGACTGATATGACTTCATATTGTGAGGCATTGCGTGAGTTCTCATCTTCTAAAGGTGAGATCCCCGGCCGAAAGGGCTATCCTGGCTACTTATATTCAGATCTTGCGACTATTTATGAAAGAGCCGGCATTATCAAGGGCGGCAAGGGTTCTGTTACCCAGATTCCGATCTTGACTATGCCAAATGATGATATTACAAATCCAGTACCGGACTTGACAGGTTATATTACCGAGGGTCAGATCGTTCTTGATCGCTCGATGCATCTAAATGGAATCTATCCGCCCATTAGTCCTCTTTCATCATTGTCGCGTCTTATGAAGGATGGTATTGGTGAGGGTTATACCCGCAAAGACCATCAGGATGTCGCCAATCAGCTCTTTGCTTCGTATGCTAAAGTCGTTGATGCCAGATCCTTGGCCAGCGTTATTGGTGAGGATGAATTGTCAGAGACGGATAAGCGCTATATTGAATTTGGTAAACTCTTTGAAACGGTCTTTATCGGCCAGGGCTTTAGTGCTAAGCGCAGCGTCAATGAGACCTTGAATCTAGGCTGGGCCCTGCTATCGACTCTACCGAAGAGTGAATTAGATCGTTTGGATGATGAGCTGGTAAAAGCTAACTATGATCCTGAGCACGCTCAACATACGATCGAACTGGCTCTTAAAGGAGAATAGTCATGGAGTCAAAACAGATCTTTGCCACCAAGGGTAATCTTTTACAAGCCAAAAAATCCCTGGCTTTAGCCAGAACTGGCTTTGATCTAATGGACCGTAAGCGCAATATCCTCATTCGTGAAATGATGCTGCTAGTGGATAAGGTCAAGCTCATGCGTAGTGAGATCACCGATGCTTATGCGTTAGCTTACTATTATCTCCAACAGGCAAATATCTCGACGGGTGTTATCTCCAATATCGCCTCACAAGTCAAGGTCGACAACACAGTGCGCCTTACTTATCGCAGTGTTATGGGAGTCGAAGTTCCCACGGTCATCTATGAAAAACAAGAAGTGAAGATCGAATACGGTCTTGAAGGAACAAACTCGCGGGTGGATGAGGCTTTCTTGCAGTTTCAAAAAGTCAAGGAACTGACAATGGTCTTAGCGGAAGTTGACAACAGCGTCTATCGTTTAGCCAATGCCATTCGCAAAACGCAAAAAAGAGCTAATGCCCTTAAGAATATCGTCATTCCAAATTTTGAGTATACTGTCAAATTCATTACAGATGCTTTAGAAGAAAAGGAAAGAGAAGACTTCTCACGTCTTAAGGTCATCAAAGCCAGCAAACAGCAACAAAAAGCTCGCTAGAAGAAGCGAGCTTTTTAATTAATACAAGTTTAAAAAAGGATATAGCTTGTGATCAGCCTGATATCCTTTTAAATAATGCTGTTTTAAATTGGTATTAAAGATCATCTACGATCGCCGAACTCTTGGCATAAGCACTAGAGCGCGCCTCGAAGAAATCGGTCTTGATCAGATTGGCATTGGCGTACATTGAGACCCATTCCATACTCTTGGGTTCTTTGTCATAACCATCGTATAATGGTCCAAAACCAAGGGAATTGCTTCGAAGATTGCCAAGATACATAATATAATCTCTGACCATTTCGATCGTGAGGCCTTCGATCCTGTTGCCGATGACATATTCACCCCATTTGATCTCTTCTTCCACACCCTTTTTGATCATTGCCTTATATTCTTCGACCAAGTCTTTTGTGAATAGATGAGGTTCTTCTTTTTGCAGTTCTAATATGATTGAGCGGAAAAGCCACAGATGCGTGTTTTCATCGCGGTTGATATAGCGGATCTCTTGGACGGATCCAGGCATTTTACCCATGCGCCCAAGATTATAGAAGAACATAAAGCCCGAATAGAAGTAGACTCCTTCCAAGATATAATTGGCCATCATCGTCTTCATCAGATGATAGGCATCCTTGTTTTTGACAAAGTCATTATAGAGGTCGCCGATAAAGCGGTTGCGTGCCAACAGATGCGGATCGTCTTTCCATTGATACAGGATCTCATCACGTTCTGCTGGTGCGCAGATCGTATCGAGCATGTAACTGTAGCTTTGTGAGTGGACTGCTTCTTGGAAAGCTTGGATCGTAAGGCATAGATTGACTTCATTGGCGGTAATATATTCCCCGACATTGGGCAGATTGGCCGTTTGGATCGAGTCTAGGAAAATGAGAAAAGAAAGCGTCTTGTCATAAGCTGTCTTTTCCGCCTCACTCAAATGGCGATAGTCCTTGACATCTTGGTTCATGTTGATCTCTTCAGGGATCCAGAAATTATTCATGGCCTGACGATACCAGTCGGATACCCAAGTGTATTTCATGTTGTTGAAATCGTTGAGATTGGTCGTATTGCCATTGATCATACGGCGCTTGCTCAGTTCGATATCGCCGTTTTCATTAAAAAGGCCCTTCGGTTTTAGTGCTTCCATTATTACCTCCTTATGATGCACATGATTCGCATTCTTCTACTTCTAATGATTTAGAGCGCACATAATAGATCGATTTGACCCCACACTCAAAGGCTTTGATGTAGAGATTAAGGATCTGGCGCATCGTGTAGTCGTTGGTGATATAGAGATTGACTGATTGCGCCTGGTCGATATGTCTTTGACGAATACCTGCAGATCTAACCACATAGTTTTGATCGATATTATGAGCGTTTTTATAAAGCCAGAAAGTCTTGGCATTGAGATCAGGAGCGACACGAGCTATCATCGAGCCTTTCTTTTCTTCTAAGAAATACTTATTCATAATCGGATCGACTCCTGCACTGGTACCGGCGATGATCGAGGTGGAAGAAGTGGGGGCGATCGCTAATAAATAGGCATTGCGCATCCCTTTTTCTTTGACCTCATCAGCCAATTTCAGCCAGGCTTCGCTTTTATATGAGCGCAAATTGAAATAATCACCGGTCTGCCAATCGCTGCCTTTGAAGTAAGCATAAGAGCCTTTTTCATGTGCCAGATCTTTACTGGCTTCAATTGCATAATAATTGATCTTTTCAAAGAGTTGGTCGACAAAGGCTAAGTGTTCTTCGCTTTCAAAGCGCAGATCATTTTTGACTAGCATATGATGATAACCGCTTACCCCAAGACCGATCGGTCGATAGCTGCGATTGGTGATCTTGGCATATGGTATGGGATAAAAATTGAGGTCGATGACGTTGTCTAAGGCTCTGACGATGACCTTGATGACATGTCTTAAGTGTTCGTTGTCATGGATATCCAGATTGCCTAGGGATAATGATGCAAGATTACAAACGACGAAATCACCAGGTCTTGAGCGATCAACAACGATTTTTTCACCATCGACTTCTACGATCTCGCTTTCTTCAAGCGCCAAGGCTTTCATATTTTGGGCGATTTCCGTACAGAGATTGCTGGAATAGATCATACCCTTATGCTTGTTAGGGTTAGCGCGATTGACGATATCGCGGTTAAAGGTAAAGGGTGTTCCGGTTTCGACCTGTGATTTCAGGATGAGCCGGACGAGGTCCTTTAAAATGATCTCTCTTTTTGAGATGCGTGCATCACTAACGCAGTCAAAGTATCGCTTTTCCCATTCTTGACCATAATAATCTTCTAAGTGATAACCCTTGATCTTATTGATCTCGTGGGGGCACATGAGATACCATGTGGCACTAAGATCTTCTTTGCACATCTTCCAAAAGAGGTCAGGGTAACAAAGGGCCGGGAAGACGTCGTGGGCCTTCATGCGGTCATCGCCGTTATTCGTTCTCAAATTTAAGAATTCAGGGATATCCTTATGCCATACATCGAGATAGACCGCTACAGCGCCCTGTCTTACCCCGAGCTGATCGACGGCTACCGCGGTATCATTGACTAGTTTGATCCAACGGATCACTCCACCAGCCGCCCCTTTAAAGCCTCTGATATCGCTGCCGTTAGCTCGGACCTTGCCAAAGTAAAGGCCCATCCCCCCGCCATACTTAGAAACTTGAGCGAAATTATCGATCGACTTATAGATATTCTTGAGTGTATCATCGACCGTATCCACAAAACAAGAAGAAAGCTGATGGTAGGGCTTGCGGGCATTGGCCATAGTGGGCGTAGCCATCGTTACCTCAAGTTTTGACAAGATATCATAGATCTCTTTGGCCCAATAAAGGCGATCCTTTTCCTTCATTGCCAGATGCATAGCGATACCCATGAACATCTCTTGAGGGGTTTCGATGATCTTTAAATCATGCGTCGTCATCAAATAGCGTTTAGCGACAAGATCCAAGCCGCTATAAGTAAATAAGTGATCACGCTCATCCTTTAAATATGCGCCTAAAGCATCGATTTCTTCATCGGAGTAATGATCGCGGATATAAGTGCCATAAAGGCCGGCATCTTCCAGATATTTGATCTTGTCAGAAAAAGAGTGGATCAAAAGCTTTGACATGCGGGTGTTGATGTCATCATGTAATTCATAGCTTAAGAAGTAAGAGGCGATATATTCCCATTTCGGGGCTTCTTTCGATATGAGCTCCACACAGGCCTTGATCAGCATCTTAAGACGTTCGCTTTTATTCATATCATCTTTAATAAAGGTCTTAAACTTGTTTAAAAGATGGATCGGCGAATAGACCTCATCCTTAAACTGTTTCTCGATCTCTTTAAAGATCGGCTTTAATTCTTCATTTTGTGCCAAAGTCAAGAGTTGATTGACGACATCGCGCATTGCGCTGCGCTTTTGACGGTATAAGATATAATTCTTTGCGACCTGATAATAACCCAGGCTCATCAGCTTTTCTTCTACGAGATCTTGGATCTTTTCTACTTTTAAAAGACTCGAATCTTTTAAACAATCCTTTTCGATCTCTAAAGCGATCAAGTCTATCTTTTTCTGATCGACCGATTCTTCTTTGGATTCAAAGGCCTTGATGATCGCCTGAACAATTTTGTCTTTGTCGAAGGTCTCTAATTTACCATCTCTTTTCTGTATTTGCATAAGATCTCCTCGCATTTTCAATATTATAATTATAAAAGCAGCTCTCTTAAAGAAGCAAATAAAATGCTTGAATGTTCAATTATTTTTAAAACCAGACAGCAATAATTGATCTTAGCATTGAGTTTGTTTTGGTCATAGGAAACAGAAAGAGGTTTTGAAAGTGCCAATGACTTAGGGGCCAAAGTGATATTTGACACCAATGCCAATGAAAATTTTGTCAAAAGATTAATAAACTATAATTCTTCTATAGCTTATAGATTATATGAAAGTATTAGAAAGCTCACGAATTCAAGCGATCAAGCAAGTCAGATCGAATATAACTTCTTAAAAGCTTTTAGGGATGTGGATCCTAATACATTAAAGAATAGAGTTTACGGCGTATTTTCGCCACAAGCAAGGGAAGCAGACCTTAAATATGTATTGAATATGCAACGCGCTATGGCTGTTTCTAAAAATTCTTTCGACAGTAATGGTGTTTTATCTATAGAAATAATATTAAAAACAACACTTATTTAGCTACGGATTATGTAGACAACAACAATTTAAAAACTTATAAAAATATATTTGTTATAAGCGATGGAATTAATCATGCCGTTGGTCTAAAACCCACACTGGTATCCGACTATGATGTTGATATTGTTTCTACCATTCATAACAAAGATGTTACTAAATTTTAAGAAAAAGCAACAAAAAGAGGAAATAATATTTATACAAATGAAAAAAGCAATGCCTATCTTGCCGGACTCGCCTACTCAACAGGCACCGACACAAGGAGTATTGCTTACACTGATAATATCTCAAACAGCAATCAAAATATCAAGAATTGATTTGGTTTAAAAAATAAAAGCTTAAGAAAGTCTAATCTATCAGCTAATAATTTAAGAAAAGCAGCAGATTTAGATGTCATGCAAGATTAATTATTTTTTATCTTTTTCCCCAATAATAGGGTTTAAATCAATGAATATTGGGGGTAAAGTATTAAAAAAAGCCTTATTTTAAGGCTTAATTGACATATGGAGCAGATGAAGGGAATCGAACCCTCGTGTCGACCTTGGCAAGGTCGCGTTCTACCATTGAACTACATCTGCGTTTTTCGATGGCGGTCCGGACGGGAATCGAACCCGCGATCTCCTCCGTGACAGGGAGGCATGTTAACCGCTACACCACCGGACCAACTTTATGGCGAAGAAGGAGGGATTTGAACCCTCGCGCCGGTTTCCCG
>CALVCF010000029.1 GCA_944325935.1 uncultured Erysipelotrichaceae bacterium
AGTTATACTATCTAACTATATTATACACCTTCCTTCCCTACAAAACAATAAGAAAAGCCCTGTTTTTCAAGGACTTTTAGTAACTAACAATGATTAGTTATACCGTTTGAGAAAAGTTAAGGGTAAACACCATTAAGGCTGAAACCAAAACCGAAAGTAATTTTTTCATTTCTTTCTTATCTCCTTTTCTCTTATTAAATAGTAACCCCTTCCCGGCAAGTTTTCAAGATGAAGGCGAAATTTGTAGTATTATTCACCAAAATTTAACATTATCTGCTCGTAAAAAAGGCCCTCAGGCCTCTAAAACGGCTGTGTTTAGTTTTACTTCTTCGATCTTTCCATCTTCGATCAAATAATATTTGTTTGCTAAAGACTTTGCTGTGTCTAAGCTGCCTGTAGCATAAATGACGCTAAGGCCAGATTCTTTCATCAGATCTAAAAGCTCTGAACCTGTTTCTAGATCATCAAAGGCTTCCTTTATGATGATGACTTTAGGCTTTTTGATCAGGGCTTTAGCTAAAGCCAATCTGACCTTTTGCGTTGCGTCTAAATCGGAAATTTCCCTATCTATTAGATCTTCGATCGCTAATTCTTTGGTGATGACACGTAATTCTTCCTCGCGCTCTTCCTTGGTTTTGTCTTTTAAAGCGAAGCTAATGTTTTCTATGATCGATAGATTTGGATAGAATTGATAATCCTTATAGATATAAGATGCTTTTCTTTGATAGGGACTTAGATCGCTGACATCTTCTTTATCAAAATAGATACTGCCCTTTTCAAGACTTGCTGTCCCTAATAAGAGATCCAAAAAAGCTTTCGCCTCTTCTTCATCTCGATATAAGAATACATTTAGCGAATCTTCCAAACTGAGCTCGATCTTCTTAAAAGGAGCGTATTTGCCCTTTTCGATCCTTATCTTCATTCGCTTTGGAGTTCGGGATTGATCGCGTAATTGGCCTTGTTTTCGGCATCTATTAAGGCCATATTGACATCCTCGCCATTAGCGATCGCTTCTAACATTTCAGTGATCGCATCGATCGCGCCATTGAGTCCTTCAAGAGCTGGTAAAGATGCGGCTTCATCGACTGAAAAGGCTAAGATCGCTTTGTTATTAGAAGCATAGTCTTGATAGACCTTGTTCTCGCGTGTTAAGCGATAAGGTGAGATCAGACCTAAGATCTTGCAAAAATTGGCGTTAGTTTCGCCTGAAACTAAAAACTTGACGACTTCAAAGGACGCTTCTTCGCTTAACTTATCGCTAGCGAAAATAATAGCCCCGATATTCTTAAGAGGGGTAAAAGTCTTTTCCCCGCTTTGCATGATCTTGGCGACCTCGTAATTCTCTAGATTAATATTATTGACTTCTGAGATTGGCGCCATGTATGAAACTAATGTCACATTATTGAAGTCGGCGCTAAAACTCTCCCCGATCGGCTTGGTCCTAAATAGATCTTCACTTAGCCAGGCTTTAAAATTATCAAGCTGCACCTTAACACTATCAGTATTAAAAGAAGCGGCTAAAGTCTCTTCATCAAAAGCCACATCATCGCTTTGTCCTAAGAAAGTTAAAGCTAAAGAGCTCAGATCATAGATCCCAAATGCCACCTTTTCAGGATAAGCCGCTTTGATCTGGCGGCAGTTTTCAGCCAACTCTTCCCAAGTAGTAGGAACGCTCAAACCCAGCTCATCATAGATAGCTTTGTTATAGTAAAAGACCGGGCCCTCGTAAGCCAAAGGCATAAAGTGCATCTTGCCATCAGAAAAACTCTTAGCTTCATCTAGCGCTTTTTCGTCGACATTTTCTTCAAAGTCACTAATCCCACTGACCGGATCATTCAGGTAGGTCTCAAGATCGACGACCAGACCGGTGTCGATATACTTAGCCGCTTCACTGGCGTAGTGAATGATAATATCAGGACCCACTCCATTAGCGATCGCCTCTTCGACTTTTGCTTCAAAGCCCTCTTTAGGATAAGACTCGACCACGACATTGATGTCTTCGTTTTCTAAATTAAAATTTTGGACTTCGCTCGCAATGAAATTAGCCAGATCACCTGAATATGTATGCCAGATAAGAACCTGGGTCTTATCATCCCCTGTTTCAATAAGATTACATGCCGTCAATTGAAAAGCCATGACGATCAAAAGAAAAATAACTACTAATTTCTTCATAATTACTCCCTTCTTTCGGCTGTCTTTTTTTTAAAAAGCTTTCTAATTATACTATAAAATCCTGAAAATTAATTTTAAGTTATGTCCTGGGTCATCAGCTCGATGATCACTTCATTGGTCTTAGCCATGCCAAGACTTGAAAGTTTGCCGATATTATCGATTGTCAGATCGATGTTTTTCTCGATGATCCCATCGCCGGCTTTAAATTCGAAATGATGCATATACATCCTTAAGGCCATATGCATGCTGTCAAGGGCGATTGCGATCTTGGCAGCACAAGAGGCTTTGGCCCCATCACAAACCATGCCCGATAAGATGCCTAAGGCATTAGAAACAACATGGATCACACCATCGTAACCAAGTCCTAAAAGATAAGCAATTCCAGCACCGCTAGCCGCTGCTGCTGTCGTAGCTCCACAAAAAGCGCTCAAAGTCCCGATCCCCAGCTTTTCATAGACGGCGACAAGATTAGCTAGCACTAAAGCCCGATACAATTTCTCTTTTTCACAACCATAATATTCATAATATGCATATAGTGGCAAAGTGATCGTCAAGCCCTGATTCCCACTGCCTGAATTGATCACGACCGGCATCTCACAGCCGCACATCCTAGCATCACTGGCACTTGCAGCATAGGCTTTAGCCAGCGTAATAAAACTGTACGGCTCATCTTGCATGATGGTCTTGCCGATATTAGCGCCATAATTATGACTCAATCCCTCTTTAGCGATCGCAACGTTGTATTCGAGCTGACGTTTGATGATAGCTTCAACGTCCGTCAGATCTACGGTAAGGGCAAAATCATAGATATCTTGCATATTCAAACTTTGATAGATCGAGCGATCGACCTTGATCTCCGCTTGCGTCTTATTAAGCAGGATTGTTTCATTCTTTTTGATATAGATGACATTGGTATGTTCATCCTGGATCTTGATCAGGACCTGGTCATTTATGCTTCTTGCGTCCAATTCAAGATCGAAGACATGTGTTGAATTTAAAGCTTCAACTTGAATCGTGATCTTTTTCAGATAGTCATTCAGTTTATCCTGTTCTTCCTTAGAAACATCCGAGATGACCTCTAACTCCTTATCTGCGTCGCCCAAAAGGGCCCCCAAAGCCAAGGCCGTCTTGATCCCCCTTAGGTGGTCGGTGTGAGGAACATAAACCGATTTGACATTTTTGATGATGCTGCCTGACGCTTTAAGCTTCATATCGATCGGCAGATCATTTAGATACTTATGGGCCAGGGCTCCGATATAGGCCAAAGCGATCGGCTCTGTGCAACCCATCGCCGGCCTTAATTCACTTTTTAATATTTTGAGATAATCATCATAATATTTCTTTTGCATACTTTAATTATAAACAAAAGAGACATCTTTCGACATCTCTTTTAAAATGAATTCGGCTTATCAGCAGCAAAATGATGGATCTGTTTCCATTCGACCTTTTTAAACAGTGCCACTAAGGCGATTGGGATATAGGTCATCATGAAAAGCGGGAAGGTAAAGATATAGAAAATCTTGTGAAGGGCGTCCGAGCGGATCTTTTTCCATTCGCAAAAGATCGTGATAGCGCCACAGGCCAAGAATAACAAGTAGTAGTTTAAAAGCGACAACAACAAATAATCCGTGGTATAGTCAACCGTCTGCAAGGCCTTATAGCTTGGCTCGCTCAGACATGTTATAAGGACAAAGGCATTGATCAGTATCGTAAAAAGCGTCAAAAACATACTGGGCGCTGTTACCATCAAGAGATCGTAAGCTCCAAAGCGCCTTTTGCTGCCCTTGGCAAAAATCTTCTTTAAAAGGCGGAAAGTATATCTTAAATTGATCTGATAAAAACCTTTCGACCATCTTAAGCGCTGTGTGAAAGATTGTTTAAAGGTAATGGGTTGCTCATCATAGACCATCGCATCCTTGCAATAGCCGATCTGATCGCCGTTAATGGCGCAGTTGACCGAAAACTCGATATCTTCTGTCAAGAGATGATAAGGCCATCCTCCGTTTTTCTTGACGAGTTTTTCACTGACGAAAAAGCCTGTTCCAGAGATCGCGCAGGTCGTACCTAAAATGCTGCGGGGATAATTTAAGAATTGGGCTTCCCGCATAAACCAGGTCGAATAACCAGCACTGATCCAGTTATCATCAAAATTCTTAGAGTTGCGGTATGAAGTCATGGCCAAATAACCCTTTTCGTTATAGGTCGCATTCATAGCTTTGACAAAGTTTTGATCGACGATATTATCGGCATCAAAGACGAAGTAGCCTGTATAATCTTCCCTTTTACCCTTTAAAGCCAGGTGTTTGAAGAAATAATCCAAGGCATAGCCCTTTCCTCTTAAATCGCTGTAACGCTCGATAACGATCGCTCCCGCATTTTTAGCCACAAGAGCTGTTTGATCGGTGCAGTTGTCAGCAATAACATAAATATCTAATAAATCTTTAGGATAATCCTGACGCTTTAAGGATGCGATCAATTGACCTATGACATTTTCTTCATTACGCGCCGAAATAACAGCAGCATAGCGATGAAAAGGTCCCTTGTCCGGTTTAGCTTCTTCTTTATAAAACTTGAGCAAGAAACCGATCAGCATAAAGACTACCTGATATAGTAAGGCAAAAGTCATAATCACTAGTACGATCGTATTAAGAATCTTCAAAGTGGTCATCTTCTTTACCTGTCCTTTCTACTTCTTTTCCTTTCTTGTTTTTCACAAAACCAACACATTCGAAGCTTCTTCATATTATAGCTAACTACAATAAACTTGCAAGGCCTTGTTGGTTGAATCTTTCTTGACAGTCTTTAAAAACGCTGATATGGTGCGCTTATTGATAAAATCTGAATTTTTTCTGAATTTTGATTTAAAATAGTTTTATGCATGATAAAAAATATATGATAAGAACCGCCAATAAAAAAGATGCCTCTAGAATCCATGAACTTTTGATCTATATCAATCAGCTGCACCATGCCAATCGGCCCGATATATATAATGAGGTTGCCAAATACAGCATAGCAGAGATCGAACAATTGATCATAGATCCATCCTATCTTTTGATCGTAGCTGCCAACGAAAATGACAAAGTCGTCGCCTACAGCATTTCTAAGTTCATCACAGTCAAAGACGATGGACCGATCAGGGAACGCCATTACCTCTATTTAGACGATCTTTGTGTCGACCCTGACTACCAAAGGCAGCATCTAGCTAAGAAAATCATGGATGAGGTCATTAAAAAAGCGCAGGTCTATAAGCAAGATGCCGTTGAGCTCAACGTCTATGCCTTTAATCAAAACGCTCGCGCCTTTTATCAAAACTATGGTTTCAAGGATCAAAAAATCCAAATGGAACTCACTTTAAAAAATAATCCTCGATAAATCTTGCGACTGCCATTTCATCAAAGCGTTCCTTTAAACATAGATCAGCATATTTTTTGGCATCATCAGTCGCATTGCCTACCGCCACCCCTAAACCTGCTTTTTGAAGCATCGTGATATCATTGCTGTTGTCACCGATCGAAGCAACTTTTTTACGGTCGATTTGAAGATAGTCTGCCAAATAACAAAGAGCCTGGCCCTTATTGACGCCGCGATCATTACATTCTAAATAGCGATTAGAAGAAAAACTTATCTCAAGACTCAGATCCAAGAGCGCTTCCTCTTGCTCTTTGGCAATCATCCTTAGTCTTTCACAATCATCGAGCACCATAAGGCACTTATAGATCGTCACAT
Organism: uncultured Erysipelotrichaceae bacterium; assembly: GCA_944325935.1. Classification (GTDB taxonomy): domain Bacteria; phylum Bacillota_I; class Bacilli_A; order Erysipelotrichales; family Erysipelotrichaceae; genus JAHHTG01. The sequence goes on from CALVCF010000029.1 coordinate 5,899, forward strand.
CTTCAAATCCTTTCAGAGTGTCGACGATCTGATAGACTGCCTTTTGATTTTGCCGTCTTTCAAGTTCGCTGGCGATGGGATTGATGAGGTAGAGTTGATCCTTGGAAAAGAAAGAAAAACCCGTTTGATATTTTAATGACAGTTCATAGATGAATTGCACCTGTTTAAAAGACATAGGGTGTTCATATAACAGCTGGCCATCATTTCGAAAGATGGTTGCTCCATTCAAAGCAATCGTATATTGATCGACCCTTTGATCTAAGTCGATCTCTTTTAAAAGATCTTCGATCAAAAAGATCGGCCGACCACTGGCAATCGTAAAAAGATAACCTTTTTCTACCATCTTTTTGATGGCAGCCCGATTGGCAGCTGGTATGTGAAAATCAACTAAAAGCGTTTCGTCAAGATCGGCACAAAGCATCTGATAATCATTTCCCACTTGAACCATAACCTCCTGTCCGCACCTTCGCTACTTCTTCTTCCTTTGCTAGATAATATTTGGAAAATATGCCCTGACAAAAGCGTTCCTCTTTTTCGATCTTGACATCATCAAGATCAGTGGTCAGCGCAATCATGATATGACCTTCATTTTCCGCCTTATAATAATCGGCATCGATAATACCGACCGTGTTCTGTAAGCGAATCCCTCTTTTAAGTCCTAAGGAAGAACGGGGATAGACCTTTAAGACGTAACCCTCTTCCATCACGCATCTAATGCCGGTTGGGATCATATGGCGATCACCCTTTTTAAAAGTCACATCAAAGGGTGATTTAAAATCATAACCAGCACTTGCTATGGTCGCTCTATGGGGCAAAGTGATCTTATCATAAGCTTCCAGCGCCTCATTTTCGTCATAGCCAAACTTTAAAGCGTCCTTTAAAAATTGTTCTTTTGATACCTTAAAAAACTGTGCAACAAACATTTCTGATCCTCACTTTAAAAACATAAATCATTTTAGCACAAATTTCCTCTTGCATTTAAAAAAGGGCTATGGTAGTATAAGAAAGCGCTAATCGGTAAGCGTAGAGTGAAGAAGTACTCAAGAGGCCGAAGAGGTGCCCCTGCTAAGGGCATAGGTCGGGAAACCGGCGCGAGGGTTCAAATCCCTCCTTCTTCGCCATAAAGTTGGTCCGGTGGTGTAGCGGTTAACATGCCTCCCTGTCACGGAGGAGATCGCGGGTTCGATTCCCGTCCGGACCGCCATC
>CALVCF010000030.1 GCA_944325935.1 uncultured Erysipelotrichaceae bacterium
ACATCAGCACTCAATTCCAAAAATAAAAAGATCCTCACGGCCTTTAACATCGATGAGAATCAAATTGATATAGCAGCTAGAAACTACACTAAAGGTCTTTAGTTATACCAAATAGGAAAAGTTGAGATTTTACAATCAGAGCGAAGAGGATCTAGATCTCAGATTGATGTTCCCGGTTGGCAATATACCAGGCAGTTTATATATTTTAGACCCTAATTTTGATTATTATGAAGTCTTAGCCGATGGTGAAAGGATCGACAAGCACCTGCGCTTTTCTTATGATCAAGACCCTAATAGTTTTGAACAAATATCAGATCTCAGCTATCTCAGCGATGCTTATGGCGAAAACGAATTGTATGATCTAAACAGAGATACAAAGGTGAGACTTTATACCTTTGGTTTTGAATTAGATGATGATGTTGATGCATACTTAGAACTTACAAGCAAGAAAGATCTCTTTTTGTCAGGGGATCTAAGTTTTTTCGCCAAGGAGGATAATAAGCTAGAATTTGGCTTCACAAGAGGGTTGAAGCAGGGGCAAATAGCGATCATCAATGACGAAGCGATCGATCTTACTTGGAGGTTTCAAAAGGGAGATGAAAGGTGCAAGGGCGTAGCTTATATCCAAGATGTAAGGGAAATGAGCTTAGAAGAATATGTTTTAACAATCAGAAAAAATACGCTCATCAGCGATCGCGACTGGTTTAATATTGTCTTGGCCTGCATGGGAAATTATCTTGATATGCAAGAAAGAAGCGCTTGTTTTATCGATCTGGGTATGCTAGACAGCCTTGAGTTTTTCACAATGTGTTGGTTCGAATATGAACTGGAGATCAAAGGGGGACAGACCTTGGTCAACACGGTGGAAGCGCCTTTGTTTCCGAGTCTAAATCTAGAATATGAGCCGACACTTTATGAATTTTGTTATCTCTTATCGCCTGCTGGTATCTGGCGAGATCTTGAAGAACTCGAGATTAGGATCAACACAGATTACTACCTTATTGATGATGGCATGGGATTTGTGAAAGATGAAAAAGGCTATAGCTTAAAGCTTGGACAATTACCAAAAGGAGAGCTAGAATTTGGTCTTGCCGAAAATATAGAATTGACGAAAATAGACCATGGTTATCAGCGAACTTTTTGGCTTTTCTTATTTCCGATAGCTTCATTTGTAATAATTGCGATCATTATCATTGCTATTTTGTTAATTAATAAAATAATAAGAAAGAAATGATCGCTTGATATAAGTTCTATTACTGTGAAAAATACCTTCGAACTTTGGTAGAATAAAAGGACGGAGGTTTTTATGATCGATCTAAACTCTTTAAATCCAGCTCAAAAAGAAGCTGTTATAGATGATAGTCCTTATTTAAGGATCATTGCCGGGGCTGGCAGTGGCAAGACTCGAGTCTTGACCATGCGTGTTGCCTATTTGATAGAAGAAGAGGGGGTCTTTCCAACACAGATCCTGGCGATTACTTTTACCAATAAGGCGGCCAATGAAATGAAAAAGCGCATTGAGACCATGCTCGGTGATGACGGGATTGGGACTCATATCTCCACAATTCACTCCCTTTGCGTTCGCATCCTGCGCGAAGACATTGAATTAATGGGCTACCCTCGGAATTTTACGATCGTCGATGCCGGTGACCAGCAAAGTATTATCAAAGAAGCCTACAAGGCCTTAGATGTCGACAAGCACGATATCAGCTATGCTAGTGCCCTTAGTTATATCTCCAACAACAAGACCTTCAAGGTTACGCCTGAAGAGGCTTTAAATCGGGCGAATTTTGATTTTTTTGAGGAAACCAGAGCTAAGATTTATGCACATTATGCTAAACGCTTAAAAGAATTACAAGCACTCGATTTCGATGATCTCATCTTATATACTGTTAATCTTTTTGGTTATTTCCCCGAGGTCAAAGAAAAATGGGCTCGCCGTTTTCGTTATGTCTTAGTCGATGAATTTCAAGATATCGACCACCTGCAATACGAGCTCATCAAGGCGCTGTCCTCTTATCACCATCATCTTTATGTCGTAGGCGACCCCGATCAGACGATCTATACATGGAGGGGAGCAGATGTAGGGATCATCATGGATTTTGAACGAGATTTTAAGGGTGCTAAAACGATCATCTTAAATCAGAACTATCGCTCTACCAGCAATATTCTCGCTGCCGCCAACAGCGTTATTAAGAACAATCAAAACCGTGTTAAAAAAGAGCTATTCGCTAAAAGCGAAGATGGCGAGAAAGTTCATCATTTCACTTTTACAAACGAAGAAGAAGAAGCCCATTTTATCGCGCGCAAGGTCTTGGAATTACATTCAAAGCACATTCCGTATGAAGAAATCGCAGTCTTGTATCGTTCCAATTATCTTTCTCGCAATGTGGAAAAGGCTCTGATGGACCTAAGGATCCCCTATATTATCTATGGCGGTCTCAGATTCTATGAAAGAGCCGAGATCAAAGATATCCTCTGTTATTTTAGAATGCTCGTAAGTGGCGATGATCTAGCCTTAGAAAGAATCATCAATGTACCGCGGCGCGGGATTGGAAATAAAACGATCGAACAGCTTAAAAAAGAGGCCCAGGAACAAAATCTCAGTATGTATGAGCTCTTAAAAGAAAAGCGCTTTTCTAAAATGAGTCCCAAACTAGATTCTTTTGTAGCGATGATCGAGAAATGGAAAAATCTTTTGGGCAAGGAGGATCTTCTCGACCTTGGCAAGCGGATCTATCGCGAGAGCGGGTATGAAGCGATGCTGACCGAAAACAGAGAAAATGAAAGGGAAGAAAATATCATGGCTCTTTTAGATGATCTAAATGAGTATGAAAGCGATGATGGCGATGGCCTTGATGCTTACCTTCAAAATGTATCTCTATACACCGATCGCGAAGATAATAAGCTGACAAGCGCAGTTAATCTGATGACGGTCCATGCTGCAAAGGGCCTGGAATTTGAGGTCGTGCTTATCACTGGGATGTCTGATGGAGTATTTCCAAGTGAGAGAAGTCTGGAAGATGGGCGAAGAGGTTTAGAGGAAGAAAGGCGTTTGGCCTATGTCGCTTATACCAGAGCCAAAAGGCAGCTTTATCTTTTAGAGAATACTGGATATAACTTTATCAGTCAAACTTCAAAACAGGTCTCGCGCTTTGTTAAAGAGATCGACGAAGAATATCTGGTCGACCACACATCCAGCTTGATACCAAAGACTAAAAAAGATGACTCTTTTTCCAAGGTCCGCGAATATAAAATTGATGAGAAGATCAAGAACAAGAGCGATCTTAAAAAAGGAGACAAGGTCGTCCACGACAGTTTTGGCCAAGGGATCATCATCAAGATCGAAGGCCCGATTGCGCAGATCGCCTTCGCCCATCCCTATGGCATCAAAAAGATTTTAGCCTCACATCCCAGCATCAAGAAATTATAAAAAAACGATCTTTATTGATCGTAACCCTCACAACTTTAATTTTAACATATAAAAAATTTTAAAAATAGACTGTTTTTTAATTAAATATTTGTTAAATTATAGGTGTAAAGAAAAAGATGGCGACATCTTGGGAGGTTAAAGTAAATGGAACCTACTTCAGAAGTCGAGATCGCAGGATCTCAATCATAGCTCGAATAATCTAAATATTATAGCCGTTTGGCTATAAACCTCCGAAATGGTTTGGAAGGAAGATCAGTTTATTTGATGATAGATGTGGTTGTGAAAGGTAAATAAGTTCTTGTTTGTTGAGTCTATGATCGATTAAATGATGCTTCTAAAGAATTATGACTAACTACCCCTTGCAAGTGAATGCTTGGGGTTTTTCATTCATGTTCATCTTTATCAAGATCCTATTTCACGTTATCACTAACTTAGTGATGAATGCCAGCAGAAGTGAAAAATACCTTTGGTTTTTTGACTAAGGCTAATGACTTTGAGCAATTGATTGCCAGGAATTTTTCATTTATAATAATTGGGTATGTACAGACGTTATATTTTGCCTTTGTTATTACTGTTGGCTTTAAGTTTAGGTTTGAGATGGCTCAGTCTGGTTTTGACCGGTTCACTGGGTCAGGCGCTGCTTATCATATTAAGAGCGGTCTTATTATTCAGTTTTGGTATCTCTTTAAATATCGCCAAAAGAAGACGCTATGAAAGCTGGCTTAAAAAGGTCATCGTCTCTTTTGTCTTCATCTTCTTTTTGGTTTGGGATCTAGGTTATGTGATGATACCAGAACTTAAGACGATCTTTGATTGGTTGGGCTTGAATGGTTATATTGTCTATTTGATCTATATCTACTGTGGCTATGTCTTCTTTGATTGATCAAAGAAGTTTATTATGATCGATAAGACCTCTTGTATAGAGGTTTTTTTGAATTAGTCGATATAAGATGAAAAACGCTAGCACTTCAAGAGGCAAAAGGAAGGTATTCTTGACAAGCGAGGCACCTAAATAGAAAAGATAGGCTTTGGAATAAAGGATCATTGACCAAAGCGAACCTAATAAGACATTGATCAATAGATTGACCAGCAACTTAGCTAAGAAGATCCTTAAAAGGCTGACCTTTTTATTTAAGAATAAGATATAGATGAGCATTGACAAGGCCGCAGTCAAGGTATAACCGATGAAAAAAGGACCGGTAGGATAGATGAAAAAAGCTACGAGATCTTCAATAACTGCGTAGATTAAAGCGGTAGTTGGCTTAAAGATGATTGCCACTAGCATCGTTACAAAATAAGTAAAGTAGATCCTTATATTGTCAAATACAGGGATATAGAAAAAAGAGATAACGACCTGGATCGCCATCAATAAAGCTAGAAGTACCAGTTGTTTCGTTTTAGTCATAGTCATATTCTACAACAAATATGCTAAAATTATTGCATGAAAAAACTTGTAACACTATCGAAATTTTCTTATTTAAGAAAACTTAAAGATTATGATGTAAGCGGAGTGATTGTAGGAAGTAAGTATTTTTCATCGCGCTTTTTCTATGATCTTGAAACACTAAAAAAGATCGCCCTTGAATGCATTATCTATGGCTTGGATCTCTATATCAGCATTGATACGCTTTTAGAAGAAAAAGAGCGGGCTCTGCTAGAAGAATATCTGGAGTTTCTGCGCTTTTTAAGACCTAAGGGCATTTATTTCGCTGATCTAGGGGTCTTAAGGATGCTAGAAAGATTGCATTTTGAGGCGGAATATATCTATGCACCTGATACCTTGTTGACTAATACGCTCGATACTGCTTTCTTTTTGAAAAGAGGGGTGGATCGGGTTGTTTTGGCCCGCGAATTGACTCTTGATGAGGTAAAGACGATCGCTGGACATAATGATGGCAAAGTTGATCTGACAATTTTCGGTTATCTTAAAATGGCCAAGAGCAAGCGTCACTATCTGAGCAATTATTTTGCCAAGATCAAGCGCGATCTCAAGATAAAAGATGAATTTGATTATCGTTTGAAGGAATATAATCGCGAAGGGCTTTTGCCTATTTTAGAGACGCAAAAGGGAAGTGAGATCTTTTCCGAGGGGATCCTTGCGTCATACTTAGAATATCAAGAGCTTGCTGAATGTATCGACAAAGGGATCATTGACGACTTATTCTTAAGTGAAGAACTCTTATTTTATGTCTTAAAAGACCTTAAGGTATTAAATGAAGATAATGCGCGCTTGCTTATGGGGAAGCTCAAATTACAGTTTCCCGATCTTAAATTTGATTCAGGCTATTTTTATCAAAAAACGGCCATCAAGAAGGAGGACGCATGAAAAAAGTAGAATTATTAGCACCCGCCAAGGATCTGAACAAGGCGCTGATCGCTTTGCGTTATGGGGCTGATGCCGTCTATGTCGGGGGTTTAGAATATTCATTGCGTTCAAGAGCCTCTAATTTCAGTCTGCAAGATATCAAGACCTTGGTGGATTTTGCCCACTACTATCGCAAAAAGGTCTATGTGACCGTCAATATGGTATTTCACGACGATGACCTTAAGGGGATCGAAGACTATATCAAGACCTTGGAAATGATGCGGGTCGATGCGCTCATTATTGAATCTTTGGCCTTGATGGCTCTGATAAAAAAGATTGCGCCAAAACTTGAGTGTCATTTATCCACGCAACTTTCCACGACCAACTCCTTGGCTTGTGAAGAACTTACAAAGTGGGGCGCTGATCGCATCGTGTTAGCGCGGGAAGTTGATATGTTAAGCATTGAAGTTATTGCCCAAAGGGTCAAGGTACCATTAGAAGTCTTTATCCATGGCGGGATGTGTGCCAATTACTCTGGGCGTTGTACGTTATCTAATCGAATGACCAATCGCGATGCCAATCGGGGAGGATGTGCCCATTCTTGCCGTTGGAACTATGATGTCTATAAGGGGAAAGAAAGGGTCTCCTTAAAGGAACTTCCTTTTACGATGTCATCTTTTGATCTAAGAGCTACTCCCTTTATCGAACGCATGATCAAAGCTGGTGTCGCTTCTTTAAAGATCGAGGGACGGATGAAGTCGGATCATTATATCGCCCAAGTCACCCGGACTTACCGTAAGATGATCGATGAGGTCGAGATGGGCAATCACTTAGATGAAAGCCGGATCGCCTACTACAACAGTGAACTTGACAAGGCAGAGAACCGGCCCAGTTCAACAGGATTTTTGGCTCTTGAGAAGACTAGCGAACTATTTGGGGCCAAGCAATCCTTTGTGAAGCATGAATATGTTGCGATGGTCAAGGATTTCGATCTTTCTTGCGGCTATGCTTTAGTTGAAGTGCGCAATAAATTTGCCAAGGGCGATGTTCTTGAGGTCTTTGGTCCCGATCTTAATAACGAGCGTTTTGTGGTCGAAAAGATGTATGATGAAGATGGTCAAGAGATCGAGGTAGCCAACCGCCCTAAAGCGCTTTTAAAGATCAAGCTGCCGTTTTTGGTTAAGCCATATTATATGATGCGGAAGGTCTTTTAATGATTATCGAGGGAGCGATCAGCGTCAAGAGCGCTTTAGAGAATAAGCGCCGAGTGATCGAATGCGTCTATATGGACGCTAAGAAGAAGACACGAGATTTTCAATATATCAAACATCTGGCATTAGCCAATCAAGTCGAGTTGAAGCTTGTCGACCGCAGCAAGATCAACGAGCTGGCTTCTGGCAAAAGCCATGGAGGTTTGATCGCTGAGTGTCAGGGCCGTAGTTATCAAAACTTCAAAGTTTTGGACGCTAAGGGCGATGTCTTTATGCTCGATGGAATTGAAGACCCGTTCAATCTAGGTTATATGTTAAGGACCCTTTATGCTTTTAATTATCGCAAGGTGATCTTGCCAAAAAGAGATTATGAAAAGATGGAAGCGACGATCCTTAAATCATCGGCTGGAGCCTTTGATAAGATGGACGTCGTCATTTTAAACGACAGCTATAAGAATCTTTTGACGCTCAAGAACAATTATCAGCTTTTAGCTTTGGCCAGAAGCGCAAGAGCCAAGAATATCTTTTCTTACGATTACGAAAGAAAAGCGAAATTGTTTATTATCGGCGGGGAAAAAAGAGGGATCGAAAAAAATGTGCTCAAGATCGTTGATGAAGAATTATACATTGAATATCCTAGCGATTTTAAAAATGCCCTCAATGCCTCGGCGGCTCTTGATGTCATTGTGACAGTCTTGAAAATGAGGGGTTTAGCATGATCACTTCTTTAAGCAATCCCAAGATCAAGGCCCTGATGCGCTACCATCAAAAAAAATACCGCAAGGATGCCTATTTACTTTTTTCAGAAGAGCTCATAAAAGCCGCTAGGGACAAGGGGCTTTTAAAAGAGGTGATAGGGCTGCAGACACCCTTTGAAGACCTGCCTTTTTTAGCAGTTTCCAAAGATGTGATGCATAAACTTGCAAAGGGTGAAGACATAGCCTATATCGGGCTTTGCCAAAAAGCGGAAAACGAGCTTTTAGAAGGCGATGTTTTGATTCTGGATGATGTCAAAGATCCTTCTAATATTGGGCTTATGATTCGTTCTATGGCCGCCTTTGGCTTCAAGAGCTTAGTCCTATCGGCTAATTGTGCCGATGTCTATGATGAAAAAGTCTTAAAAGTAGCGGGAAGTAATTTCTACGACATCAATATTTGCCATTTGGATCCTCTTGCTTGTATAAAGCAATTAGAAAAGAGCGGTTATGAGGTGATCGCGACGGCTTTGAAAAAGCGCAGTATTGATTTTAAAGAGCTCATAATAAAAAAGCCCTGCGCTTTCATCATGGGCAATGAGGGAAGCGGGGTCAAGGAAGAGCTCTTAGACAATGTAAACATCATAACTAAGATTTCGATGCAAGACATGGACTCGCTCAATGTGGCGATTGCTGCCAGTATCGTCATGCATAAAGCTTATATCAGTAACAGACTTTAAAGCCATCAAATTGGCGATAGTCGATTTTTTTGATCCGATAATCGTCGATCCTGATATAGGGATTGGCGTTTTTAATATACTTGAGCAAAAGCTCGATCTTAGCATATTCGCCAGTGATATAAGCTTCGACCATCCCGTTTTCAAGGTTGCGGACCGTGCCGGTCAAATCTAATTTTTGGGCATAGTTTTGAAAGAAAAAGCGAAAGCCAACTCCTTGAACACGACCCATAAAAACCAAATAATATGTTTCCATGTTTCAATCATAGCATAATTATTATTAAAAGCGAAAAAGGTGCTATAATTAGTCGCAAGTAAGGAGGTTTTAGATATGAAAACAGCTTGGGATAAGTATCCTCAAGATAAAAGAAATGTTGTCATGGATTTCGCGGAAGGTTACAAGACCTATCTCAGCAATTCCAAGACAGAGCGTGAAGCGACCAAAGAAGCGATTGCTTTAGCAAGGATGGCTGGTTTTAAGCGCTTGGATGAATATGAAAGTTTAAAAGCGGGCGATAAGGTATATGTCAATAATCGCGATAAGGGTCTATGCCTTTTTGTGATCGGTAAAGACGATATCACCAAGGGCATGAACATCTTAGGGGCTCATATCGATTCGCCACGCCTCGACCTTAAACAGCATCCCCTTTATGAAGATCAAGGTCTAGCTCTTTTTGATACGCATTACTATGGCGGGGTCAAGAAATATCAATGGGTCGCCCACCCCATGAGCTTACATGGCGTGGTCATCAAGAAAGATGGAACCAAGGTCGATCTCAAGATCGGCGACAAAGATGAAGATCCAGTCGTCGGGATCAGCGATCTTTTGATCCATCTATCAGCTGATCAAATGAAAAAGACAGGGGCCAATGTCGTCGAGGGCGAGGACCTCAATGTCTTGGTAGGTTCAATCCCTGCAAATGGCGAAGAAAAAGATGAAAATGTTAAAAAGTATATCCTAGATCTTCTTAAGGAACAATACGGCATTGAAGAAGATGACTTTATCTCGGCCGAGATCGAAGTTGTACCAAGCGGCAAGGCCCGTGATTACGGTCTTGATCGCTCGATGGTCATGGGATATGGTCATGACGATCGCATTTGTGCCTATACCTCTTTGATGGCGCTATTAGATGTTAAGGAGCTCGAGCGGACAGCTTGCTGTATCCTGGCGGATAAAGAAGAAGTCGGTTCACAAGGCGCTACAGGTATGCAATCGCGTTTCTTTGAAAATGCGATTGCCGATATCATGGATAAGATGGGCGTCTATTCAGAACTGGGCCTAAGACATCTTTTAAGTAACAGCTATATGCTTTCAAGCGATGTCTCAGCGGCTTATGACCCCAACTATCCAAGTGTCAATGAGATGAAGAACACCGCTTTTTTTGGCAAAGGTATTTGCTTTAACAAATATACCGGTTCGCGCGGCAAAGGCGGCTGTAATGATGCCAACCCAGAATTTATCGCTAAACTTCGTAAAGTGATGGATGATAACGAGGTCGCTTTCCAAACGGCTGAACTCGGCAAGGTCGACCAAGGGGGCGGTGGTACCATCGCTTATATCTTGGCAAACCTTGATATGGAAGTTATCGACGCAGGAATTGCCGTACAGAACATGCACGCTTGTTACGAGGTAGCTTCGAAAGTCGATATCTATGAAGCTTACCGGGCGTATATGGCCTTTATCAAGGATATGAGATAAGATGTTCGTTAATTACAACGACTGTATCTTATCCTTATCTTCGACGATCGCTGCTTTTTTGGGTGTGAAGAGTACTTATCCTTCACACCCTTCTTTAGATAAGATCATCCAAGCCCAAAAACCGCAAAAGATCATCTTATGTCTCATTGATGCGATGGGAGCTGAACTCATCAAGCGCAAATTAAGCGCGGATAGTTTCATGAAAGAGCATCTTTTAGAGGTCACCCAAAGCGTCTTTCCTCCTACGACCACAGCAGCGACAACTTCGATTTTAAACGCTAAGGCACCAAATGAGAATGCTTGGCTGGGCTGGATGCAATATTTTAAAGAGGTCGATGATTTCCTCATTCCTTTTTTAAATAAGTCCTACTACAGCAAGAAGGATTATGGCCAAAACTTTGTGGCCGATCTTATACCGGTCACCAGTTTTTTAGACCTTCCCAAGACGCATGATATCTTTCCCAAGTTTAAAAAGGACGGCGCTAAGACAATCGAAGAATTTGTCGAAAGAATCGTAACAGACAGTTATGATGATGATCGCTTTATTTATGCCTATTGGGATGAATACGATGACATGATGCATCACTTAGGGGTGGATCATGAAAAGTGCGATGCTTATTTAAAAAAGATCGACCGTCTTTTTAAAGAGGCGATGCCAAGGCTAAGCCCGGACTGCCTTTTGATAGTTACTGCCGATCATGGGCAGATTGACCTGGAAGAAGAGATCGATTTTGCCAAGAGCGATCTTGCAGAATATCTTATAAGGCCGCTTGCCAATGAGGGCCGGGCCAGCGTATTTTATGTGAGAGACGATCAAAAAGAAGCTTTTGAAACAAAGTTCAAGGAGCTTTATCAGGATGATTTCATTCTTTTAAATCAAGAACAGGTCTTAAGCTCAAAACTATTTGGAAACGGTCAAGATCATAAGCGGCTGTTAGACTTTATCGGCGACTTTGTCGCGATCGCCAAAGGCAAAAAACAATTCGTCTATCAAAAAGATCAAAAGTCCAATAAGATGATCGGGGCTCATGCAGGTTTAAGCAAAGAAGAATTATTAGTACCGATCATCGCCTATCACAATTAGTTTCTTTAAACACCCAAACGGGTGTTTTTAATATATTGTAAAAAAGATTGAAAACACTAGAGTCATCCAGTATAATGCATATGTTAGTAAAAACTAACTTTATTTTTATATATTTGTTATATTAAACTAACAGGAGGTTATCAATGATCGACAAGCGACTGCTCAAGGCGATGCCGATGACTAAAAAATATATAGCTTTGAATGTTTTCTTGCAATGGTTGAGTTTGCTTTGCAATATCTTGATCATGAGTGTGATCGCCAAGCTCATTTCGAAGATCTTTTTAGCCGCGATCAGCGAAAGAGAGCTCTTGAGTGATGCTATCTTATTAGTTTTTTTGATCGCTTTGCGCTCTCTTTTTTCACTTTTGGCCGCCAAGGCTTCTTTCAAGACGACAACTTTGATCAAACTGCGTTTTCGAAAGCTGATCTTTGAAAAACTTTTTAAGATCAAAGACAACTATCTGCAATTTCTTTCAAGTGGCGAGATAACCCAAGTCACAAGTGAGGGCGTTGATCAGCTCGAGATCTACTTTGCCAGTTATATACCCCAATTTTTCTATGCAATGTTAGCGCCGATCACCTTATTTTTAACTATTCTGCCCCTTGATGCCTTAACAGCTCTTGTCTTGTTTATTTGTGTACCTTTGATACCTATGACTATCATCATGATCCAAAAATGGGCCAAACGTTTACTTTCCAAGTATTGGGACCAGTATACTAAGCTTGGCGACACTTTTTTGGAAGATCTTGAGGGTTTGACCACATTAAAACTGTATGAAGCCGACAAGGACTATCAAAAAAAGATGGATATAGAGGCAGAGAATTTCCGTAAAATCACGATGAAAGTGTTGACGATGCAGCTTAATTCGATCTCGATCATGGACCTTGTAGCCTATGGGGGTGCAGCTTTAGGAATCGTCTTGGCGCTGGCTGCCTTTAATAATCAGACGATCGATCTAAACGAGACGATCTTTATCATTCTTCTTAGTGCTGATTTCTTTTTGCCAATGCGCCTTTTGGGTTCCTTCTTCCATATCGCGATGAATGGAATGGCGGCAAGCGACAAGATGTTCAAGCTTTTAGAACTTGAAGTAAAAGACAACTATTCCGATAAGTTCGATCCAAACGGCGATATTGAATTAGATCATGTCAGTTTCAATTATGATCAGCGTCCGATCATTGATGATGTTTCCATAAAAATCAGAAAGAATACGCTGACATCGATCGTTGGGCCAAGCGGCAGCGGCAAAAGTACGATCGCTAATTTGATCATTGCAAATCTTGAAGCGCGTATTGGCAAGATCATGATCAATGGGCAGGATGTAAGATCGATAGACCCGACTTTGATCAATCGCCACTTGACCTATGTGGGGGCCGATGCCTATATCTTTAAGGCGAGTTTGAGAGAAGAATTGGCGATCGCTGATCAAAGTGCCGATGATCAAAAGCTCTGGAGTGTTTTAGAAAAGGTCAAGCTGGCGCGTTATTTTGAGAATTTGAATGGCTTAGATACAAAGATCTTGGAAGGCGGCAAGAACCTCTCGCTTGGCCAAAGACAACGCTTGGCTTTAGCCAGGGCTTTGCTTCACGACAGCAAGATCTATATCTTTGATGAGGCCACCAGCAACATCGATATGGAAAGTGAAGAGGCGATTATGGAAGTTGTGCGAAGTCTCAGGGACAAAACGGTCATCCTGATCTCGCATCGCTTAGCCAATGTCGTTTCTTCAGATATGATCTATTGTCTTGAAAGAGGAAGAGTCAAAGAAGAGGGGACACACAAAGAGTTGTTAGAAAAAACCGGTCTTTACCGAAGCTTGTTTCTTCAACAACATGCCTATGAAGACTTTATGATGGAGGATCTATATGAAAGAGCTGTTTAAAATCATCGCTTTAGTCAAACCGTTGGCGCTTGAGATGATCTTGGCGATCACTTTGGGGGTCTTAGGCCATCTGGCAGCCGTCTTGATCATCGTAATCGGTGCTTATGCCATCGTTTTGCTTTTGCAAGGTTCTCTTAATCTTGTCCATCTAGGAGTACTTCTTGTAGTGATCGCATTATTAAGGGCGCTTTTCCGCTATAGCGAACAAAATCTCAATCATTATATCGCCTTTAAATTACTAGCTCTTTTAAGACATGAGATCTTCGCTAAACTGAGAGTTTTGGCACCAGGTAAGCTTGATAAGAGAGATAAGGGCGATCTCATCAGTCTTATCACTTCAGATATCGAGCTTCTAGAAGTTTTCTATGCCCATACGATTTCTCCAGTGATGATCGCATTGATCTTTGATATCCTGATCGTTGTATTCATCTCTTGCCTAAATCCACTTTTAGCTCTTGTTGCCCTTGGCAGTTATCTTGTGATCGGGATCGTCATCCCACTTTATTTTGACCGCAAAAGTGCTGATGAAGCTTTGAGTTTTCGCTTAAAAAGCGGGGAATTGAGCTCTTTTGTCTTAGAAACACTGCGTGGGATCAAGGAATTTTACCGCTATGGCTATGGGGATCAAAGAATCAAAGAACTTGAAGAAAAAAGCAAAGAGCTTAAGGGGCACGAAAAACGTCTTAAGGATGTAGCGATGGAAAATACAGCTCTGACCAGTGCTCTTATCTACCTCTTTGATCTGGCTATGTTAGTTGTAGGAGGATATCTCTATTTACACGATGGTCTAAGTGGCGTATCCGTCTTGATCGCTACGATTACTTTGATGTCTTCCTTTGGTCCGACGGTAGCGATCGCCAATCTTTCCTCAACCCTTCAAAATACGATTGCTGCCTCTAAGCGCATCAATAGCCTGTTAGCAGAAAAGCCGCTGATCAAAGAAGTCAAAGGCAGGGAAATGTCAAACTTTGGCGATATTAAACTTATGGATGTCACTTTTGCTTACGAGGATGAAAAGATCTTAAAAGATCTGTCGCTCAAATTTGAAAAAGGCAAGATCATAGGGATCAAGGGGCAAAGTGGGATCGGCAAGTCCACGATCTTAAAACTCATCATGCGCTTTTATGATCCTGATAAGGGCCAGCTCACAATCAACAATAGGGATCTTAAACTGATCAATACGCATGATCTTAGGAAGATGAGCTCTTATATGCGCCAAGAAGCTGATCTTTTAGCAGATACGATCTTTAATAATTTAAGAATCGCTAAAGGTGATGCGACTTTAGAAGAAGTTAAAGCAGCTTGCCAAAAAGCAAATATCCACGATCTTATCATGTCCTTAGAAAAAGGCTACGACAGCAAACTCAGCGAGCTTGGCAGCAGTCTATCATCAGGAGAGAGGCAAAGACTGAATTTAGCCAGAGTCTTCCTGCATGATGGCGATCTGATTCTTTTGGATGAGCCCACCAGCAACCTCGACAGCCTGTCGGAAGGCATGATCTTAAAGACCCTAAAAAACGTTTGCAAGGATAAGACGATCATTGTCGTTTCGCATCGTCTTTCATCATTAAGAATCGCCGATGAGATCATTGAACTAGAGGCGGTGAGGGCTTCGTGAAGACTATAGCTAAAAAAGAAAAAGAAAAGAAGACGATCAGTTTGATGATCAAGCTATACTGCAAGGGCAAACATCGCCAAAAAGAATTATGCAAGGATTGTCTGGCGTTAGAAAACTATGCCCACAAGCGAATCGATCTTTGCCCTTTCATGGAAAACAAGAGCTTTTGCAGCAATTGTAAGATCCATTGTTACGAAGAAAAGATGCGCATCAAAATCAAGGAGGTTATGCGCTATAGCGGGCCCAGGATGCTTCTGTATGATCCTTTGATGGCTTTAGATCATCTTATATCATCATTTAGAGAAAGGAAGAAGAATCAATGAAGATGAAAAAGATCATTTACTTAAGTATAGGTTTTGTGGGACTATCTCTTGGAGCTGTTGGGGCGGTTGTGCCCTTACTTCCAGCATTTCCCTTTTTATTGATGGCGGCTTTTGGTTTTAGTAAAAGCTCTCAAAAGCTTGAGCTCTGGTTTAAGAATACCAAGCTTTATAAAAATAATCTTGAATCCTATGTCAAGGGTGAGGGCATGAGTATGAAGACCAAGATCAAAATAATGGTTACAGTCACTCTGCTTATGAGCGTTGGCTTTATCATGATGCATCGGATCATCTTCGGTCAGATCGTTTTGAGCATCGTTTGGCTATTCCATATCATCTACTTTATCTTTGGCGTCAAAACGATCGATGATAACCAATAAAAAAAGGGGGTGTGTAAAAACCTCGGGTGAATAACCTAGGTTTTACCACCTCTTTTTCTATTGCTTTTGTATTTGTAATTGTCTTTAGCTTTTTGATTCTCACTTTTTGTCTTTCTTTTTAATATC
>CALVCF010000031.1 GCA_944325935.1 uncultured Erysipelotrichaceae bacterium
ACCAAGTTCATCTTCAATTCTCATTAATTGGTTGTACTTAGCGATACGGTCTGTTCTTGACATAGAACCTGTCTTGATCTGACCAGCGTTGACACCAACGACGATATCAGCGATTGTGGTATCTTCAGTCTCACCAGAGCGGTGTGATACGACACAAGTGTAGCCGGCTTTCTTAGCCATTTCCATAGCGTCGAAAGTTTCCGTTAAAGTACCGATTTGGTTGACCTTGATAAGGATAGCGTTAGCGATACCCTTTTCGATACCTTCTTTTAAGATTGCTGGGTTAGTAACGAATAAGTCATCACCAACTAATTGGATATGATCACCTAAACGATCCGTTAACTTCTTCCAGCCGTCCCAGTCTCTTTCACCTAAACCGTCTTCGATCGAGATGATTGGATATTTTTCAACCCATTCAGCATACATGTCGATCATTTCATCAGTTGTCTTATTGCCTTGGCCTGACTTAGTCAATTCATACATGCCTGTTTCATGGTTGTGGAATTCGCTGGCGGCAACATCCATAGCGATGCAGATGTCTTCGCCTGGTTTGTAGCCGGCAGCTTTGATCGCTTCTACGATCAGCTCTAATGGTTCTTCGTTACCTTCGCGGCAAGATGGAGCGAAACCGCCTTCATCACCGACGTTAGTGTTATAACCGCGAGCCTTTAAGACCTTGCGTAAGTTGTGGAAAGTTTCAGCACCCATACGTAAAGCTTCTTTGATGCTGTGAGCGCCGACTGGGAAGATCATGTATTCTTGGAAGTCGACTGTAGAGTCAGCATGAGAACCACCGTTTAAGACGTTCATCATTGGTACTGGCAAGACCTTGCCATTGAAACCGCCGAAGTATTTGTAAAGTGGGATGCCATAGTAATCAGCAGCAGCACGAGCGCAAGCCATTGAAACACCTAAGATCGCATTGGCACCTAATTTTGACTTAGTAGGAGTTCCATCAAGATCGATCATTGTCTTATCGATTAAGTTTTGATCTGTTACATCCATACCTAAGACGGCTGGTGCGATAACAGTGTTGACATTTTCAACAGCCTTTAAAACACCTTTACCTAAGTAACGGCTCTTATCGCCATCGCGAAGCTCTAAAGCTTCTCTTTCACCAGTAGAAGCACCTGAAGGTACTAAAGCGCGACCGAAAGCACCGCTTTCTGTTGTAACTTCAACTTCAACTGTAGGATTGCCGCGAGAATCTAAGACCTCACGTGCATATACATCAATAATTCCAGGCATTAATCTAAATCCTCCTTATACCTTTGCTTATTTTGTAGCTTCAATGATCTCTTTGAAAGAGTCGGCTTTTAAGGAAGCTCCGCCGATGAGTGCTCCATCGATGTCTTCCATGGCCATATACTCTTTAATATTGTTGGGTTTGACCGAACCGCCGTATTGGACGCGGACTGCCTCAGCTGCTTCATCGCCATATAATTTGCGAACTTCATCACGAACGATATGGCAGCAGTTTTGCGCGATTTCTTTGGTTGCCGACTTTCCAGTACCGATCGCCCAAATCGGTTCGTAGGCAATGACCATCTTCGAAACGCACTTAGGGCAAAGACCAGCTAGATCTTTATCAAGTTGCGTACGGATGACTTCTTCCGTCTTGCCGGCATCAAATTCCGCTTCGGTTTCACCAATACACATGATCGGTGTAATATCATTTTCAATCAATTTATGGACTTTCTTATTGACGCTTTCATCAGTCTCATTGAACATTTGACGGCGTTCCGAGTGACCGACGATACAGTGCGTGATGCCAAGCTCTTTAAGCATAGGGACGCTGACTTCACCTGTATAAGCACCGCTTTCTTCAAAATGACAATTTTCGGCTGCGACAACTAATCCCTTAGCAGTTGCCATGGCATCTTTCAAAGCCGTAAAGGGCGCTGCGATACCATAGGTGCAGCTGTCGTTTAAAGAAGGTTCAACTTCATTGATGAATTCGACGGTCTCTTTGATCGTCTTATTCATCTTCCAGTTACCAACAATAATCGGTTTGCGCATCTTATTTTTCCTCAATAATGGCAATACCTGGTAATTCCTTGCCTTCCATATATTCTAGTGAAGCACCACCGCCTGTAGAAATATGTGTGAACTTATCGGCATAGCCTAAGTTCTTAGCAGCACTAGCTGAATCACCACCGCCGATGACACTCATGCAGTCATCAAGTGAAGCGATCGCCTTGCAGACCCCGATCGTACCTTTAGCAAATTCTTCTTTTTCAAAGACGCCCATTGGACCATTCCAGAAAACAGTCTTAGCACCAGCTAATTCTTTAGTGAATAATTCAACCGTCTTAGGACCGATGTCCAAACCCATATAACCATCTGGGATCTTATCGCAGTCAACTGTCTTGACATCAGTTGGATTGTCAAAGTCGTTTGCTACCACGGTATCGACTGGCAAGACAAGCTTGTCGCCACCCTTAGCCATGAATTCCTTAGCAACTTCGACCTTGTCTTCTTCTAATAAAGAAGTACCGACATTCCAGCCTTTAGCTTTATAGAAAGTATAAGCCATACCGCCGCCGACGATAACTTTGTCAGCGATCTTTAATAAGTTTTCAATAACAGCGATCTTGTCAGATACTTTCGCACCACCTAAAACAGCAACGAAAGGACGAGCTGGATCGTCGAGGGCTTGGCCTAAATACTTAAGTTCTTTTTCAATTAAGAAACCGACCGCACTTGGTAAGTGTGAAGGGATACCTACAGTTGAAGCATGAGCTCTATGAACAGAGCCGAAAGCATCAGAGACATATAGATCGCCTAATGATGCCCAATAAGCACCAAGCTCGGGATCATTCTTAGATTCACCCTTTTCATAACGCGTATTTTGCATCAAGACGACTTCGCCATCTTGCATGTTATTAATAGCTGTTTCAAGTTCTTCCCCACGCGTTGCGTTGACAAAAGTAACTTTATTGTTGGGAAGCAGTTCCTGCAAGCGCTTAGCAACAGGCGCCATATTATTTTTTGCCTTATCGGCTTCGGTCTTTTCTGGTTCTTTGTGATTGACCTTTCCTAAGTGCGAAAGCAAGATGACCTTCGCGCCCTTTTCCAATAAATAGTTGATTGTCGGTAAGGCGGCTTGAATACGGTTGTCATCAGTGATCACATCACCTTTGTGTGGGACATTGAAGTCAACACGGACAATTACCTTCTTAGAAGCGACATCTAAATCTGTTACGATTCTTTTTGCCATGTGTAATTTTTCCTCCTGTAACGACTCAATTATACATCATTTAAACGGCAGTTGTTAAATATTTATCATATATGTGCAAAGCTTCACATATCTATCCTAATAGAACTTTTTTATTATGATTAATTCTATAATATCATTTGTGTTTTAAATATCTTGTCTAGAAGACTTTTTATCTTCTCTAGTTTATTGTGTGGTGAATTTTCAATAAATAGAAAGAGATCTATAAGATTATTGATATCATTCCTCTTGAAGTATATAAGGCCTCATCGATATAGACATTTCCCTTTAAAACAATATCATCGCTACAGTCTTTATATATCAAAACAGCTTAGGGCAATATATAGTTGTGTTGATAGAATTCCAATTATTGCATGAGATATTAGAGGAACTTTCATATGATAATAGCTCATATAGAAAGTCGATCCACTCAGTGAGCGAGCGAATTAGCCAAAGCCTGCACTTTTTCGCTTGATCATTATTATCTTAACGAGTCACAAATTAAAAAGGTGTTGAACTACAAGATTTAGCTACGCTAGATCATGTAGTCTACACCATTTTTTAATAGTTACTACCAAAGACAGGTAATATCCTCATAGCTCACCAGCGCCACACTTCCCATCTCCTTTGCCCGGTCAATGCAGCCTTTGGTAAAGCCGGTTTTGGCAAAGAGATAGTAGTGAACGTTCTTATAGAGAAA
Source organism: uncultured Erysipelotrichaceae bacterium (assembly GCA_944325935.1). GTDB lineage: Bacteria > Bacillota_I > Bacilli_A > Erysipelotrichales > Erysipelotrichaceae > JAHHTG01. The sequence goes on from CALVCF010000031.1 coordinate 3,918, forward strand.
CAACTTGCTGCGCTTTATGAGGGTTTCCAAAACGCCTAGATCGACTTTTTCATTCGTCCATTTACATTCCCCGAAAAGGGCAGTGTTTTTGTCCTGTTCGGCAAGAATATCGATTTCAGCCTGCCGCTTTTCCTTGGGATCGTTGCCCCACCAGCGACCGAGCGAAGAAAACTCCACCGGGCACTTGCCAGAGAGCATTAGCTTCCAGAGATACTGCTTGCAAATTTCTTCAAACACCTTGCCCATATAATCAGACAGATACGGCTCGATGCGCTTATAGGCCAGATCGGCTGCACCACGAGCGATGATCGAATTGTTTTCCGGCACAAAACGATACCAGAAGCGGAACATATTGTCCGCAATGGAGTAAATCGCTTTCCGAGATGCTTTTTCACCATATGGTGTTTCTTTTTCGATAATGCCAAGGGAGATCAGGTTTTTTACATAAACGGAGCAAATATTTGTGTTTTCACCAACTTTGTCTGAAATCTCCGACATACGGGAAGCACCGGTGGCAATCGCAGTGATGATCGCATTGTATAGAGCAGGCTCCCGCACTTCCTGCTTGAGCAGGTTTTCAGGTTCTTCAAACAGGGCAGAGTTGGGGTTCAGAAATGTGTTTTTGATATTGTCCTCAATGCTCAGCTTATCGCTCATCTGAAGCAGATACTGGGGCGTGCCGCCAACGATACCGTACACATAGGCTTTCTCTTCATCGGTGAATTTTTTGAAATAATAACAGGTTTCCTCAAAGTCAAAGGGAAGAATTTTCATTTGCGCTGTCCGTCTGCCGTAAAGGGGCGCTTTGTAGGCAAGGACGTGGTCTTCCATATAGGACATAGACGATCCGCATAGGATCAGCATCAGTTTAGAAGTGTCCTTGTACTGGTCGATCAAAAGCTGAATTGTAGAAGCAAAGCTTTTTGAGGAGCGAGCAACATAAGGATATTCGTCGATAGCAAGAATGATCCGTTCCTTTTCGGACAGCTTGAACACATATTCCAAGGCCGCTTGAAAGGACAGGAAAGAAGTTTCGGCATCCATTTTGTTGTGATAGCTTAAAATACTCTTGCTGAAATTTTCAAGATTCTGCTTGGCATTACTTTCAACACCCATAAAATAGATTGTATTTTTATCGTCAATAAACCGGCTGATCAGTGCTGTTTTGCCAACACGGCGCCGGCCGTATATTACTACAAATTCAAACTTGTCCGATGCATACAACTTATTTAATGCCACAAGTTCGCGTTCTCTACCGATAAACATGGATTACATCCTCCCCATTGCAACAACACGCATTGCTTATAGTATAACTAAACGTAGTATAGCATGTAATTATATTTAGTCAAGTATGATTTGGTATATTATAGTTGACTAAAATACTATCATAAGAGCAAAAATCAAAACAGTGGATTTTTTGATAATTTTTGTCGGCATTCAAACTGTCCGTGTATTGCCTATTGATTCTTGTTTAGTCCACTCTTTCCAAAAGCGGATAATCGCTAATTGGAACCGCTGGGTGATTCTTTTAAAAAGTCGTGATTTCAGTAGCTTTGCGGATGTACAAGGCTCGCGAGTCGCTTACTTTGAACGATGCCAATGGTGTTACTTTTATCGCCGCTTTAGTTTTATAACAGCAAATGTTATTAGTCCTGCCATTGTTCCTATTCCTATGATAAGACAGGAGGTCAAGTTTATATCAGCTGTTGCTGGGATGATCAGCAAGGCTTGATTGCTGCGCTCAAATTCCAAAGTATTAGTCTCACTTTCCACAAGGATCGAAAAGGCTTCATCATCCAGTTTAAAACCAATAGGAGCTTTTACTTCTTGAAGGCTCAGTGTATGGCCGTATTCTACGCCTTCGATCACGAAACTGCCATCGATTATCTCAAATTCATGGATCTTGGCATCATTTTTATAACGCCAGTAATACTTTCCTGCATCAAGATCTTCGATTATGATCAAGGGCTCGCCCTCGTATGACTTAAATTCTTTAAAATCCGGGTTCGAAGATACTTCAACTGTTTTATTTTCAACATTTTTGAGTACAAAACCGCCGCTGACATATAGGCCAAGATCCCTCTTTTCATCAAACACTCTAAAGTAGGCACCGTTTAAGCGATAGCGATGGTCACTGGCACTGACTTTTTCTAAGATGACATTGATCTTGCGCAATTCATTTTTGATCTTTCCAAGATCGATATCATGGCTTGCTGTATCAAAGGTTAAAGGATATTCATTCTTGTCGAGTTCGTATGATCTATGGGTTTTTAACTCCTTTAAATAGTAGTTTCCGTAAGGCAGCTTTATTTCTTGGGCAATAAATCCGTTTTCATCTGGCCGCAATAAATCTACAAGGCGATCTTTTTCATCAAATAGACCGAAGACGACATCGTCATAATGGGGATGATCCTCGTCCATTACCTTTTGTAAGTTGATTTTTAAAGTCTGTAAATCATTATAAATAGGAAGAGTCTTGCTTTGAAGGGCCACTTCTTGACCGGCATAAGTAAATTCCACTTCATATATATCACTTGATAAAACATAGCCATCTGGCGCCTTCAACTCTTTGACATAGTAGGAGCCTAGCATCAAAGGTCCGCTTCTAGCCTGCCCATTTTTACTTTCGACCACTTTGACAAGTTCATCTTTTATGTAGTGCAAAGTTCCATCGCCCGTCTTGATATCCTCTTTGGCATAGATCCCAAAGATCGCCCCATCTAAAGCTACATCTACCTTGTGATATGTTAGCATCTCGCCAAATTCAGTCATGACCTTCTCGCCTTCTCTTAGCTCATGGCCCAACTTATCAATTACCAGTTCACCCTTTTGAGCCTTATTGTAGAAGATAACTTCGAGCACTTCGCCCTCCGCTTTAAATGATAAGTCTTCACTAGCTAAGATATAGCCGTATGGTGCTTGGATCTCTTCTATAAAATAGGTCTTACCGCTTTCTAGTTCCTCGCTTAAGGTGACCTCGCCCTTTTCGTTAGTCACAAAGGTATCGATATCAACGTCGTCGGGATAATTAACATGCTGCACAAGATAATTTCCTTCGCTGTCCTTGATCTTAAAGGAAATGCCACTTAGGGCGATCGGACGACCGCTTTCTATATCATACTTGAGGATCTTGATCTTGGTCTTAAGACTGTCATTATCGATATGGAAGTAGTGAGTCTTTTTTTCACCATTTATAAAGACGACAAAGGGTTTAAGGGGAACGTGGTCCTTTGGTGTCAGCTCTTCTATGAGGTAATGGCCATAGGGCAGATCATTGCTTGTGGCAAGACCGTCTTCATCCGTTATGATCGTTTCGATCAGCGCGCCCTTTTTACCCTCATAATACTCATAGATCTCAAAGCCAATACCAATTCCTGGTCTTTGTACTTCTGAAGGATCATCGCGCAAAGATTTAAGCAGTGCGATATTTCCTTTTTTCACTTCATTTTTAAAAGTGACATGATTAATGTTGTCTTCATTTAGGCCTGCTTTTTCGATCACTAGCTTTTTGCATGCGCCATTGACTTTATATCCTGCGCCCGCTTTTAATTCACAGATCTCTAATTCTTCACCGATCGGATAAGACTGGGAGCGGATATAGCTCTCATCTTGTAAGATTAAAGTTTCTTGGCCTAAAGATGAATTGATCACAAAGGTCGTACCTTTAAATGTTGCCTCGCCCTGACTTGTGATCGTCTCACTGTCTTCTTTATGTATTTCGACATAGCCCAACTTGATATCATTATAAAAATCAAGACTCAGGCTGCTATCTATACCTACAGTCACGCTTTGACAGTAATCTTCGCCCAACTCATATCCCTTGGGAGGACTGATCTCACATACTTTTAAGTTTGTGCCGATCGGGTATTCCTTGGTTTTGACATAACCGTTTTCATCGCTTTGGTAGATATCCTTTTGGTCGCCATAGCTGACCTCATAGGTCGTACCTTTTAAGGAAACATAAGGATTTTCAACTTTTAGAAGCCTTGAATCGTGTTTATAGATCTCTAAAGGTCTCTTGATCACCTCATCCTTATAAATAAGCTTGATAGTCTCATTAGCCCTGATCGTGACCGTTAAGACCTCATCACTTAACTGATAGCCACTTGGGGCACTTAATTCCTTGATCTTTAAGATCGTGCCGTTTGGATAGCTACTTGATGTCGCTTTACCATCTTGATCTGTTATAAGGCGCTCTAATAAATGATTATCTTCATCATATATGCCAAAGACCGCACCCTTAAAACTGGCTGTGCCTTGCGTTTGATCATTAGTTTCACTATCTTGTTTATAAAGCGTAAGATCCCCTTTGGCTTCCATATTGATAGTCAAGTCGACTTTAGGGGTCTCGACCTTATCTAAATAGGCAACGCTTTGACTACCCGCTTTGACCAGAGCTTGGTTTTCCCCGTCATATTTACTATTCAAACGATGGCTCAAGCTGATCTTTGTTTTCGTGTTTAGTGGTTTCAGTGCTTTGATCTTAAGGGAATTGCCCGTTTTTATAACTTCCAATAAGCTATCATCATAGCTTAGTTCATAATCAGCCAAAACTTTGTTGGCATCATCGATCTTTAACTCTTCCCCATAATTTAACCGATAGATCTTTTTAACAAAAGAGGGTGCTTTTTGGACTTTGGCAATGTACTTCAGGGCATCGTTATAGATCGGTAACAGGTCGTTTGGTTTTTTGATGCTTTTGGAACCGATCACAAAGAACGCGTTGATTGCCGGAAGATCTTTATAGAGATCATGCCAGATCAAATTCTGGGCAATGGCATACGCTTCGCTTTGATCATACTCTGAGCGTGCATATTCCACAAACAGCGTCATCCTTGCCAGGTCGCTTTGATCAAGCCTTAACTTTGCGTTATTATCGTTGCTTAAAAGAAGGTCCTCGATCTTGACGATCTCATGATTTCCCGCTTCAAATTTACTTAAAGGTTCAAGACAAAAGACATCCTTACCGTCAATATTAATGTGTGCATTATAGCCTGAAATGCGATAGCCCGGCTTGGCAAGCAAGGGCCAATCGGGATTATCCTCACTTATCGATACATAGACTGATCCTGCACTTAAAGAGATCACACATAAAAGTAAGGCCATGATGACCATGATAAATATCGTTATTAACTTGCGCATATACTTCCTCCTCGCCTATTTATTGAGAAAAGAAGTTCAATTTCCTAAAAAATCGCTTACAATAAAAAAAGAGGTGATTATAAATGGCTGAACTAGCATTCGGATTGATGCGCCTGCCCTTAAAAGACGCAAATGATAATTCCAGCATTGATAAAGAAAAGGCCAAAGCTTTGATCGACCGCTTTCTCGAATTGGGTGGCAAGTATTTTGATACAGCTTATGTCTATCATGGCGGCGAAAGTGAAGTGATCGTCGGCGAGCTCATCGCTGATCGCTATGGGCGCGACAAGTTTATCCTTACCACTAAGCTGCCTCTGTTCGATGTCAAAAGCGCCGATGAATTTCCTGTCATCTTCAATGAACAATTAAGAAAATGCCATGTCGACTATTTCGATTATTATTTCTTGCATGCCCTGTCTTGTGATCGGATCAAACAAGCCGAAGAGCTAGGTGCCTTTAAGTTTATTCAGCAAATGAAAGACGAGGGCAAAATCCGACATCTTGGCTTTTCCTTCCACGACTCATCCAAGGTCTTAGACGAAACGCTCGCCAGACACCCCGAGATCGAACTTGTCCAACTGCAGATCAATTATCTCGATTGGGACAATCCCACAGTAGAAGCGCGCAAATGTCATGAAGTAGCTCTTAAACATGGCGTTGATATCAATATCATGGAACCCTTAAAAGGCGGATCCTTAGCCAATCTATCTGCTGCGTCGCGCTCCCTATTTACCAAAGTCAACAATGACTCAAATGTTAAATGGGCCTTCCGTTTTGATGGAGGACTTGATGGGGTCAAATATATCTTAAGCGGTATGAACAGCTTGGAACAGATCGAAGAAAACATCGCTATCTTCAATGATCTAAGACCGCTTGATGCAAAAGAAAAAGAAACGATCAAAAAGGTCGCTGAAAAGATCATCGAAGAAGGTCATATCGCTTGTACATCCTGCCATTATTGTACGGACGGCTGCCCTTCTAAGATCGCCATACCAGAGTATTTCCATCTCTACAACCAGCGTTTCGACCCCGAGGATTATGAAAATGTCTTGCAAGAATTCAAGGATCTCAGTTTAAAAAACGGCAAACCTTCTGATTGTATCGCCTGTCATTCTTGTGAAGATAAGTGCCCTCAACACTTAAAGATCACCGAGCTTCTGAAAAAAGTCGCTCGCCAATATGAATAAAGCGCAACTTGCAGCGCTTTTTTCATTTCGTTTTAAGCTAAGCAAACTATATTTATACTTATAAAGCTTTTTATGCACTTATTAAAAATATTCACAAAAAATAAGTTTATAATTAGGAAAAGAGAGGTATAACTATGCGAAAACTTACGATAATCTGTCTGTCCTTATTATTAGGGATGACAATGTTTGGCTGTAGCGAGAGTTTGGATGGCAAGGCTATTTACCAGGATGCCCTTGCCAAAATGAGCGAACTGGATTCGATCAAAATGGAAATGGTGATGGATCTTGATATCGGGTTGGGCGAAAATGAAAGCTCCTTAAGCATTCCCATGAATATCACCTTTATTGGCGAAGATATCAACAGCGATGATCCAAGACTTTATACCGAGACCACTGTTGAATTTATGGGCGTTTCTTCCACGAATAAACAATGGATGCAGGATGGCTTGACTTATAGCGACAGCGACGGTGAAAAAGAGATCCTCGAGGGTGTCGATTTTGGCGAGGCCGAAGAAGTCTTGAATCTTGATTTCGGCACTGATCTAACGATCAACAACGCGGTAAAAGAAGGCGATAATATCAAAATCGAAGCCACGATTCCCTATGAGACCTTTAAAGATCTACTAGCCAATTCCATGGGCGATACATCGTCGATCGAGGACTTTGAGACCGACGATCCCATCGCCATCAATATTTTTGTAGATAGCGACGGCTATATCAGCCAGATGGACCTAAACATGGAATTGACCATGGCCGAGGTGGGCACGATGGCACTAGATGCCACATATACATATAGCGATATCAACGAAGCTTCCATCCCTGATTTTGACCCGGTTGAATTCGGCGGCTTATATCAAAGCGGCTATGTCTACGGCGACTATGATCTAAAGATTGAAGATGCCAATGCCTTGATCGCTTTAGGCTTTGAAGATATGGGAGATTATGTGTATTTTGATGGCGAATACTATATCGATCTTGAATATAAACAACTCTATAATCAAGATGGCAGCATCATTTACGATTGGGAATTTGACCAAGGTCTGTATTATGGTGGCAGTGGAGATCCAAAATGCGTCTACGACTTTACTCTTGAATATTACACCAGCGGCGATGAAAGCGTCTGCGATATCCCTACCTTGCAAAGTTATCGCGATGCCTATAATGAGATCGCAGCCAGCATTCTCGATCTATAAAAAACAGTGCAGTCTGATCGACTGCACTTATATTTTTTTTGGGCATCTATAAGCCAAAGATGACCCCGCAAAACCCGGCGATCAAAATAATAAAGATCGGATGCAGGTCTTTGAATTTGAACTTGAAGCAATATAGAGCTAGGAATAAAAGCCAAGTCTTGTAGTTGATAAGCTCAAACGACAAGCCCTTGCTAGGATCAAATAAGGTCGTAATAAATAAATTGAGACAGGCAGCGATGATAAAAGCGACGACTGCCGGTTTTAAGCCACGGAAGATCTCATCGACGATCTCCAGTTCTTTAAACTTCTTTAAATATTTTGCAATAATACATATCACGATCACACTTGGTGCGACTAAGCTTAAAGTTGAAATGATCGCTCCAATGATCCCGGCATTATGATAGCCGGCATAGGTCGACATATTGACACCCATCGGTCCGGGGGTCGATTCCGATACCGCAATCATCGTCGAAAGAGTCTCGGTTGTAAACCATCCATATTTTTCACCAAGTTCAGTCAAAAAGGGGATCGTCGCTAGCCCACCGCCTATGGCGAATAGACCTGTCTTAAAAAACTCAAAGGCCATAGTTATTAGTAGCTCAATCATGTTTTAAGACTCCTAACTTTGAGAAAACGACTCCTAAAATACCGGCGATAATCACCAAGATGACTGTTGACAAACCGGTGAACAGCGAAAGCAACAAAGCCAGGGCAAAGATGACAAAGGCTGCAATGTTCTTGATACTTTTAGACCAGAGATTGCTGATGGCATTCACTAACAAGATACATACCGCAACATTGACGCCTTTAAGAGCGTGTCTGACCCATTCGATCTCCATAAAGTTGGAAATAAGCGCTGCGATTAAAACGATAATGATAAGCGAAGGCATGATGACGCCTAAGGTCGCCACGATCCCGCCTAATACACCTTTCTGGTAATAACCGACAAAGGTTGCCGTATTGACTGCAATGACTCCAGGAGTGCACTGCCCGATCGCATAATAATCAAGGACCTCTTCTTCACTGGCCCAATGGTATTTTTCGATAACTTCCTTTTGGATCATCGGCAGCATTGCATAACCGCCTCCAAAAGTAAACAAGCCCATCCGAAACCAGGCACTGAATAATTGCCAATAGATCTTCATAAAACCTTTCCTTTCTTTAAAAGAGTTTAGCACAAAACCATCATTAATAAAATGATAGCTTTTAAACCGTATCAAATAATCTCATCTGCTACATCAAAGGGATCAAAGCTCTTAAAATAGCGCTCTTCATTAGGCAGCCAGATCGCTTCAAAGGCCGCATAATGCGCTCCCTCCCTTTTAATAAGACGCTCTTTTTGCAGCTTGGGATCAACTCTTAAAAATATCTTGTACTCATAATGATCGCGCAATAACTCATGCAGACTGAATGATCCTTCAACAATTAAATATGGACTGTCCTCAACTTCCTTTGCCTTGCTTAATTTTTGGCTTTGACAATCGAAAGTGCGATAGAAAAAGCGATGAGCTTCTTTATAAGGGCGAATAACTTCATTCAATAAACGCTCAAAATCGATATTGCCGGCTATCTTGCTGACATCTCTTTTATCCTTGGGCAAATAGAAATCATCCATATGCACTACAAAACAATTCAGTTTAACACTGAGCTCTTTTGCCAAACTGCTCTTGCCGCTGGCGCTTGGCCCATCGATCGCAATCAGATCGAACAATTTAAACTCTCTCATATCTAATATCTTAAACCAAGGGTGCCGTTAAATTATTTTCTGTTTTTTAATATATATTTTTTATATTTTTGATATTTATATCTTTTAGCACTCGTTACTTGACATTGCTAAGAAAGGGACTATGATATAGGTGTAGGTTGATAAAAGACCTAAGAAAGGACGTGAAGTAAGTATGAAAAATAGTTTGATTAATAGAAATAGACCATATGATCTATTAGATGGTTTCTTCGATGATATGTTTGCTGATTCGTTCTTTACTTCAAACAACAACATCATGAGAACAGACATTACGGAAAAGGATGGCAATTACATCTTAGATATTGAATTGCCAGGATTTAGAAAAGAAGATGTCAATATCGAATTGAATGACGGTTATTTGACAGTCAGCGCCAAGACCAATGAAAGCGATGAAGAGAAAGACAAAAAGGGCAATATTATCCGTAGCGAAAGATATTATGGCAATGCCTCAAGATCTTATTATATCGGCGAAGATATCAAGGCCGAAGACATTAAAGCTAAGTTTGATAACGGTATCTTAAAGTTGACTCTTCCTTCTAATAAACCAGAAGTCAAGAAGATCGCTTCCAAGATCGAGATTGATTAATGAGCTCCTGCGGGAGCTTTTTTTATTGTCAGTCGTAGATCATCTCTGCTAATTTGTACATAGGACCCCTTGCAGGATATTAGATCAAGATAACAGATATTCAAGACCTTATATCATTTTGATCTATTAGCAATTAGATGATCGGGAATTAAAGAAAGCGATCAAGACATTTATTGCTTTTCCAGATAATTTTACTAGACATATTATTTCCCTAATTGATTCACTTCTTAAGAAAGATTATTCAAACATTGACGTAATATTCAATGAAAATTAGGGCAGATCAAGAAGAAGATATAACTGAAATCATTGCCAAGATCTTGTTTGATCATGAAAAACTTAAATAAACTCGCTCTTGTGAGCTTTGTGATCGGTCTTATTTATTTTATCTGTTTGATCGTCAACTTCATCGGCGGCAGCGTTTCTACAAACGGCAGCGAACAAGCTGGTTCGATCTTAGCGACTGCCTTAGTTATGCCGCATATGATCACCGAGGGCCTTGCGATGATCTTTAACGGGCTTGGATGTTTCTTACATAAAAGAGCGTTCATCTTAGTGGGAGCGATTCTTTATACCGTTTCCCTTGTCTTATTCCCCCTTTACTTCATGTTTGTCTTAATTGAAATGATCCTGTCTTTCATTGCTTATGCCAAGATGAAACCGCAAGTTTAACCTAAATACTATATCAAAAAGGGGCTGTGTAAAAACTCTGATCAATGATCATGAGCTTACATAGCTCCTTTTATGTTTATATTTATAAGTCGTTCTCGCTTCTTGATTTTTATTTTTTATTTTCTTTTTATTTATTTTATTT
>CALVCF010000032.1 GCA_944325935.1 uncultured Erysipelotrichaceae bacterium
TGACAAAGGAGGTCACATGAAAAGTATATTATTCGTAGGTATGGATGTCCATAAGGAAACTTACAGTTTATGCGCAATAAACGGTAATACCGGTGAAGTAGTAAGTGAAACTACTTGCGGTCATGAAACTAGGTTCATCAAAAGCTTCATTGATCAAGCTAAAAGAAAGTGCACTGATATAAAAGAAATACTTACAGGTTATGAAGCGGGATGTTTAGGCTATTCACTATATAAAGAGCTTAAAGCTTTAGATATCGATTGTCATATCTTAGCGCCTTCGACGATGAGTAAGTCAGCTAAGAATAACAGGAGAAAAGAATGAAAGAAAAACAAATCAACGTAATTACTAAGATCTATAACAATCTATATTGCATTAAAGAAACAGAGTCAGTAAATATATACGTCATTATTGGTAAAGACAGATTATTGGTTGTCGATACGGGATATGGATATCATGATTTAAAAGATGATATTGCAAAAATCAGCGATAAGCCTTATGTCGTTGTCTTAACTCATGGTCATCCAGATCATGGATTAGGTTCATTCCGTTTCAAAGAAGTTTACCTGAACCATAAAGATCTACCATACCTTTTGAGTTCTGATAACCGAAAAATGAAAGAAAGTGTGGTTGAATATCGACTTGAAAAAATGCCTGAATTAAAAGGAAAGCTAGGCAGCGATGAATACTATGCATCAAATATAGATAATGTTGCATTTTTAGACATCAAAGAAGGAGACATTTTTGATCTAGGTGATCTCAAGTTTGAGGTTATAGTTGTCCCGGGTCATTCATATGGATCAATAGCCTTGCTGGAAAGAAAAATGAAATGGCTGTTTACAGGCGATGTAATAAGCAACTATAACATTTGGAATCATTCTAAATTTCCAGAAGAAACTCCTCCGTTAGATGTATTGTTAGATACTTATCGCAAAATGGATAAAAGGAAAGATGAATTTGATGAAATATTTCCTGCTCATGGCGAACGCCCGATCGACAAAGCTGTCATAAAAGATTTGGAAGAGATGATTTTGGATCTACTACATAACTATCAAAACGATGAAGTAATCCATACATTCATTGGAGATGCATATCGCCACGTTTATAAAGGACATGCATTTTTATACTCCAAAGAATTGCTCCAAGATGCATTGAAAAGAGAAATAAAATGAAAATAGTAGTAAAAGATGATTATAGAAAAATGTCCTCAACGGCAGCAGATATTTTAATGAGTGCCATGTTTGACAAAGGACGAAGACATAATATTTGTATCACAGCAGGCAAGACCCCAACTATGATGTATGAAATATTGGTCGATCGTTTAAGAGATAAAGATCTCAGCAACGTACACTTTTATAATTTTGACGAGATACCTGTCAAGGGGCGCGAATTTGGTATAACCATGACAAATCTCAATAGAATGTTTTATGATAAGATAAATATCCATAAAGAAAATATTCATATTTATGATGTTAGTAATTATGAAAATTACGATGAAAAAATAAAAGATGATGGTGGTCTTGACCTTATTATCATGGGCATTGGGCTTGATGGTCATTTTTGTGGCAATCTAAGAGGAACACTTAAAAGTTTTGATGTAGGATCTCATTTAGTATACGTAAAAGATTGTGAAGAAGAGGCTAGAGAAAGGATCGCTAACATGTCAAGTCCGGAACTAATGGAACCTTACTATGTTACTTTTGGTCCTAGAACAGTCATGGATACAAAAAAGGTAATTGTAATTGCCAACGGAAAAAACAAAGCGGATATCGTTTCAAAGGCAGTTAACAGCCCTAAAGATTTAAAGATACCTATTACAAGCATTAATGATCATCGCGATCTAACATTTCTGCTTGATAAAGAAGCCGCTAGCAAACTATAAAAATTATGAATTATCTCGGATTAAGTTTACCAACGATACATGGCGTTGAAGAAAACAGTGTTTTATCGCGCTTTCCTGTTGAACTAAATCGTTTAATTGGCCATAACATAGCTCATAATTTATATGCTTTTGAAATTAGATTAATTCCCAAATCAGAAATAAAGATCCATGTCAGGACATTAGATGATTTTCCAGAAACCAAATATGAGATATTTCACGGAGATCTTTGCGAAGGGCACGAAGTTTGTTTCAAAGAAGAAACCACAATTATTATTGAAAAACCAGAAAAAAAGAATCCACTAAATGTTATTTCTGAAAGCAAGTATGATCCTCAAATAATTAGAATTATCTTCCTTTGCAAATCGCTGATTATTGATGCGATTGAAGGAGACTTCATTAGTGATGATAGTTTGTTTTTAGATAAACGAATTTTAGTTTATGGAACAAGTCTTTCCATGGGAAGTTCTACACACCTAGCCTATGCTACCTATCCATGGCTATTGGGAAGGATGCTTGAAATGGAAGTCGATAATTACGCTCTGGCAGGAAAGTGTTTTTTAGAGAAAGAGGTAATTGATTTTTTATCTAAATTACCGTATTGCTTTGACTTGATAATCCTTGAACCATGCACAAATTTATTGGCACAGGGAGTTGAGATTGAAGAATTCAAAAAAAGGTGCAAATATCTATTTGATACAATGTTAAATAGCTATAAAAAAGCGCATATTATTTGTATCAATCTGTTTGAATCATTATTCGATCACGGATTAAACGGAGAATTTAAACTCAATAATAAACCAAAAGAGTATCGCCAAGCGTTAGAAGAGATTTGTTGTGAATATGATAAAGAAAGATTAAAACTTGTTGATAGTTTTTCACTATTAAAAACATGCGATCTTTCAAGTGATTTACTGCATCCTAGTTCGCTTGGTTATTTTAGGATCGCAACTAGTTTGTATTCTCAAATTAAAGATTTTAAGTAAATATGCTGGATCTTAAAAATAAATCGGCATAATATTTTAAAATTAATAAAAGAGACTTAATTGTGATCTATACCCCAAATCCATTGCATCAATATATCTTGAAGATATACATCAGGACATTTCTCAGAACTTGAGGTTTGAGTCATTCACGATATAACTTTGTAGGCACTCTATTAGATGTGATCCATGTTTTAAGACACAGAGACTCCAGGACGAAACCATTGACCTGTCGGTAACCAATCCACGTATAACAGAATGGTCAATCTCCGGTAAACTGTTAATTAGAAGTTTCCTGACATATATCTTCAAGAATCAATCTTAACATCAAAGTAACTAGCGCTTGACAAACGTCATTTCATAACAGTTATATAACACGAAACTCAATAAAAACTCGTGACATTCTTCACGGGTTTTTATTGCATTCAATAATGAACATGCGTATACTATTCTTAGAGAAAAA
>CALVCF010000033.1 GCA_944325935.1 uncultured Erysipelotrichaceae bacterium
ACGAAAAAGAGGGCTTTATCAAATATCTTCTTACGTGAAGATAAGTGATAAGACCTCTTTTATTAACCCTATATAACTTTAGAGGATATTTTCTGAAAACCCTACATAAGTTTACTTAAGGATTAAAATTATGTCTCGCCCTAGGTTTTAGGGCCAAGCATAACCGAATATCCCATCTTTTTATCATGTAAACTAGCCGTCAAGATTCCACTACATATTAAAGGAATAGTGGAGTAAAACTGTACTAAAGGTTAGTTTATATGATGAGCAAACAATTTAAAACTTAGCTTATCAATTTGATCTACTATAAACCAGTTTGCCCATTTTGTAGGTACGCTCAACCTTTAGTTCTTCATCTAAAACACAAAGATCTGCGTCTTTACCAATTGAGATTGATCCTTTTCTTTGATCAACACCAATATATTTGGCGGGATTAATCGAAACAGCCGCTATGGCGTCTTCTAATCTCATATCAGCGTGTTTTACTGCGTTTTGCACACAACCATCAAGTCCAATCGTGCTACCAGCTATCTGGTCAGTTCCATCTAAGTATGCCAATCCATCCTTAATACGAATGGCCAAACCGTCCAGATCATATATGCCTTCCATTAACCCCTTTGCACTTAAAGAATCTGTCACAAATATAATCTTCTCGTGTGGTTTAACTTTAAACAAGACCTTCAACGCTTCAAAACACACATGCTTACCATCGACAATACATTCACTATAACACTCGTCCAAAAGCATCGAAGCACCAACCGTCCCAACTTCGCGATGATGGAAACCTTTCATTGCGTTATATGTATGGGTAAAGCCATTTAATCCATATCTTGTTGCTTCCTTGCATTCTTCAAAAGTGGCAGTGGTGTGACCACATGACACTCTGATTCCTTTGTCTTGCAAATGCTTTAGCAAGGCTTTATCCTTATCTTCTTCAATCGCCATGGTTACAATTTTTACATCTTCTTCATAACCGTCGACCAATTCTTGATACACCTTTATATCTGGCGCAATAACATACTTTTCATTCATCGCGCCTAAGGCTTTTTTGGAGATAAAAGGGCCTTCTAAGTGTACACCAACAATCTCGCATAACTTAGGATCTTTTTTTAATGATTTTAAGGCAACGGCGCTTTGACGCATTGTTTCTAAAGAAGAAGTATAAGGAGTTAATAATACAGAAGTTGTGCCTTCCTTAATAAGATTAGAAAGCCATTTTTGGCCAGCTCCTTTATCGGCACTCATAACTTCAAAACCATAACCGCCGTGAGTATGAATATCTATAAATCCGGGAACGAGATAATTATCACCAAGATCTTCTCCTTTCCCATAGTCATTGATACTTACAATCTTATTGTCTATGATTTCAATACTTCTTGGAATGAATTGTCCGTCAATATAAACATTTTTAGAAGAAAGAAACATAAGGCTATAATATACCGATGACTGTCAAAACAACACCAGCCACCAACAGAATAAGCATTAATGTCATGACCTTGACATTTTTCTTAAGGAGTTTAGAAACGATAAAGACTGTTAATAATGACAGCATTCCCGGTAAGATCTGGTCAAGGACACTTTGAACGGCGATGGGTTCCATATCTCCGATCGCAAAGGTAAGTGGCGTCGTAACACCAACCATACTGACAGTCATTGAACCAATGACCATAAGTCCCATGATACCCGCGCACATTGAGATTCTTTGCAAAAGATTATCTTGTGAAATCTTCGCAATAAAGGCCTTACCAAATTTATAAGAATATTTCATTCCTAAATATCGAATCAAAACATGAGGCACGTTGAAAAGTACGATAAATACGATCGGTGCCAACAAATTGCCATCTAAAGCTAATTGACAGGCAATACCAGAGGCAACCGTTCTAACAATGCCCCACCAAAACGAATCGCCGACGCCTGCTAAGGGACCCATAAGCGCGACTTTGATCATATTTATCGTCTCTGGATCAAAAGCCTTGGTTTGAGCATATTCTTCTTCCATGGCTGCAGACATACCCATTACAAACGTCACAAGCTGAGGTGAGGTATTGAAGAAAACTAAATGCCTTTTAAGGGCAGCTACCATATCATCATGTTCTGGATAAAGTTTTTCTAAAACAGGAATCATAGAATAACAATAACCAACACCATGGAAACGTTCATAGTTAAATGAAGCCTCAAGTGTAAACGATCTTAAAAAGACGCGATTGAGATCCTTTTTACTTAAAAGGGTCTCGACTTTACGCTCAGATCCATCTAAGGAAACATTTGAACTTGTATTGTCTCTTGTACCAAAGAAATAAAACAATACCGCAATTGCACCGCCAATAATAGCGACTGCCATTGTGTCCATACTTAAGTAAGCTGCTAAAACAAAGCCGATAAAGAAAAACGGAGCGATTTTAACATTCCAGATTAAATTTAATAATAAACCAAAACCTAGCGCCGGCAAAAGAAGTGTGCCTGCTTGAAGACCGTCGATTATTATTTGCGGAATCTGATTGACAATGGTTTCAACTGTACTTGAACCAAGCATTATAGCAGCAAATATAACAACAAATGTAAATGTTGCCCACAAGGCAAAAGTCGAGAAATGTGCTACAGCTACTTTGTGTGGGCTTCCTTCTTCGGCCGCTTTATCAGCTTTATGCACAAAATATTGGATGACGATATAATAACCGCGCTCCATTAGATTATAAAGAACACCAACTGGGATAGCTAAGGTGGTAGCAACTTCGACGCCATTACCCGTCATTAATGCTAAAGCCGTACCAACCACGCCTCCGACCAGTACGTTCATTGAAACAGCGCCACCGATATACATAATGCCCATAAAGGCTAATTCAAGTGATCCTCCAATTATTACCCCTTGAACTGGATCGCCTAAAATAAGCCCTACTAAAGCTCCTGTAACAATAGGACGTTCCAACATGTTTGAACCAAAAATATATTCACTAAGTCCAAACACTCCAACTAGACCGATCAATATCGCTTGGATCAACATCTTCTTTTCCTCCTTAAATTAGTTTTTCTACTAGATTTTTACGGTCTTCTGGCACCATGCGAATCTCTACTTCAATGCCATCATTTATCAGATCTTTACATATCTCTACATCCTCCTGAGTCAAAGTGACCGAAGGAGAATATCTAGTTGCACCCGGTCTTTCTCTTAAACCTCCAAGATTGAGCGACTTAATACCATCAATCGCATTGACGATCGTCTTCGCGTCTTTTAGGTTATTGATAACGATCATTACGACCTTTGAACTAGAACATTCTGCCATTGCTAATTCGATTGCGCTAGAGACATCAACGATATCAAGTTCGACTCCCATCGGTTTAGCTAGGCCTAGAGTCATCTTTAAAAATTCGTCATGGGCGACATTATCATTTGCGATTATTATCTTTTGGACCGCAAGTGACTTTGTCCACAAAAAGGCTACTTGGCCATGGAGCAATCGATCATCTACCCTAATTAATGCAATCATTTTTTATTACCTCCCTTTTTCTATAAGTGTATTCACTAAAACCATCTCCTTGCGCGCTAATTCGATGATTTCGTTCAACCTGTCTTCGTTAATTTCTTCATCACTAAGACTTAAGCATTCCAGAATAAGTGCCAAATTAAAACCAGCAATGATATAAACGCCTTTTTTGTATAGCTTCAAGACAATAGCTTGATTCACACTGCCTCCTAATAAATCTGTGAAGACAAGTGTCTTTTCCTTGAAGTCGAGGACATTTACAAGCTCATCAATTATCGTTTCGATCGGCCTGTCGTCCTTATAGGCATTGATGGTTTTAATATCTTGACGGTTTGCTAGAAAACGCAAAGTATCGGCCGTCCCTTGGGCCATTGATGAATGACTTGCGATAATTAGGTTGATATAGACCACTCCTTTCACTCTTGTTTTAATTGATATATTAAATTCGATGCAACTTTACTTTTGCGCTTAATAAAGTGCAAATTATCACCTATTTATAGCCTTGATAAAGTTTTCGTATGAAGTATTTTTAAGAAAATCGTGATGTAATTCTTCGTCACCAATAAAATTTTCTAAAATTTCACAGACACTTTTAAGTTCAGCTATATTTCTTGGATCATTTGATATAGCAAAAACGATCTGTACATATTGTTTATCCCAAACAACAGGTCGCTTCAAAACAAAGCAATAGACCTTTGCCTTTTCAGATTTAGCACTAAGATGCAACAATGCACATAAATTGCCCAATTCGCCAGATAAATAATTCTCTGTTTCACAAGCATCTTTAATTGTCTTTACATCGATTTCCTTTTTTAACTGCTCATTAATGAAGTCTAAAACTTCAAATTTTGTTGAAGCGATGACATCATTAAAATAATATTCCCTAAGAAAAACATCAGTAACAATAAAATTAGGAATACATATTTCCTTGATCTTATTTTCTAGATTATCAAAATTATCCTGTTCATCCTGGCCGAAAACGACCAATGGCTTATTGATGCCATCTATATCAAAAGTAGAGACAATTAGATCGTACTCTTCACAAACTTTTTTGAGATCAGCATTATAAGTCGCTATATCAAATTTCTCAAAATACCTGCCCATTCTTTCGCGTATCTCATTAAACAAGACGATCCCTTCCGGTCTTCCCGATCCAGATACCAAGAGTACTTTTAAACGATCTTCTTTTCTCATTTTGGTTTCTATTGCCAAGTTAAAGTATAAAACTAAAAAACCGTATTCATTCACTTCAATTCTAAGACCATATTTTCTTTTGATACTCATATAAACTTCGATCGTCACTAAAAAGGCAAGAATATATTTTCTAAAATAATCATATGCAGCAACATTTCTTAAAGTCATATTTAATTCAAGTCTCGAAAGCATCGCCGGAATGTGCATGAGCAAAAGTTGTTCCAACCTTTTGTCCTTGCTAAGATCTAAACCATAGTTATTTTTAATATTTGAGATGGTTTCATCGATCACATTTTGAATTTCCACTTTTTTATTCGCGCCGATCTCTAAATTATTTTCAATATGTTTGGTTTTAAAATGGATACTGAAATAGATTGCTTCATCAAAGGGCAACATTATATTATATTCATTCTCTAATGCTTGCTTTAGCTCGATGCCGGCCTTTAGTTCCTTTGAGTGACTGATAAAAGAATCGTATTCATTGCTGAGTTTAACGTAATTATAGAGAATCCACCGCCTCGATGCGACAAAAATATGAATTGTCATGTTTTCAAAAGAGTAATTCGACATGTGAATATCATTGTTTTTAATAACGACCGACAAAATCTCTTTGATTCTTTTGATTTCTTTTTTATTGGCTTCACTTTTAAAAAGACTGTTATCTTCACTTAAAATTGTCTTTGTAATATTGTTGTGAAAAAAATATTCAGCACTACAAATACGTATATCTGTTTCTGATCCTACCAAGATTACACCCCTTTTGTAAACTGTTTCAATCTTGAGATGGTATTTAGCTAAAATGATCTTGACATCATTCATGCAATTCTGCAGTGTTGATTTTTCGATTCCCAGCTCATTTGCTAGATCATCAAGTTTAATATAGTAATCTACTGACAAAAGTTTTAAGATTATATAATTAATACGCTGCATCCTATTTTGAGGCAATTCTTTTAACAAGCGGCTATTTGATTCGTATTTTAAGGTGTTTATAAATACTTCGTAATAACTGCTATCTATTATTTCTAAATGGTAGCCGTAGCGATGTTTAGACTCAATAAAAAAGCCATATTGTCTAGTTTTCAGATTAAGTTCTTTTATGTCATTTTTGATTGTTCTAATACTAACATTGGCCTTTTTGCCAAGATAGGAAGATGTGACGTATTCTCGACTATCGGACAAAAGTTCAATTATTTTCTTTTCTCTATTGCTAAATATTTCATTCATAAATACATTTTAGACCACAAAGTTAGTAAAAGTAATCGAGTAGGAGGGAATTTTTTTTACTAAATTTCCCGTCCTCTCACACCACCGTGCGTACCGTTCGGTACACGGCGGTTCAATCAACTTAACAAGTAACACACCTTTCGGTGTAGTAATCTAACATT
>CALVCF010000034.1 GCA_944325935.1 uncultured Erysipelotrichaceae bacterium
AAAGATAACTATTTTATTAGTGCTTATTTTGGTTGGCGTAGTCGTGTATGCAGGCTATTCCATTGCAAAACCATACATACAACAATATATCGGCAAACAAGGTAATGCTGCTTTAGAATCTTTAAAGGTTGGAGAAACTTATACATACTCCGAAGAACAAAAAGAAGAATTTAGACAAAAGGCTACTGAACTTATGGAAAAGCAAGTAGCAGAAAAAGATCTAAAACCGGGAGAGAGTTATTATTATAAAGAGTTCTGGGACGAACATAAGGCAAGCGCTGCTGAAGTAGGTGTAGAGATAGATGAAGTGGCGGACTTATCTTCAAGATTGAGATATGCCGAATCTTTTTCTAATATTGGTTATTCAGGATATAGATATGATGCCGATAAATTGGAAGCTGGAAACCTTTTTAATGAAGATCTTTCTTTAAAAGAACCAGATTTATTCTATGGATATACAAGTGTTGGACCTTATTCTCCTGAGGCAGAAAATAGAAAAGAACTTTATGAAGAATATGGTAATAAAACAATAAATGATTATTCGGTTTATTTATACAAATGTCTTGAAAATGCATTTAAAAATTCAAACAATGGTGAATTATATGAGTATTTAAATGAGTTATATAAAGAATCTCCAGACGCAATCTACACAAGCGCTCGAAATTATTTTTCAAAAGATATGTTAGAGAATCTTGAAGATTATCTTATTGGTCCAGAATATTATTATGTAAGGAATTGGTTAAGTGAAGATAGTCAAAATTCGATGAATGCCTTATTGTCATTCATGAAAAGTGGGGGTGGTTTTGGAAGAGAGGGAACACCTACGTATATTAAAATTGATAATGATTATGGAGATTTAGTTCAAGAAGGACAAGATATTTATACTCAACCGATAGAATACAACTATTATCTTGATAATCATGATTATTTTGTGACCTATGTTCCATCTTCAGTTACTAAATTAAGCGATAAAACATATATTGTTGATATTGAAGTTGATAAGCCGATTGATGAACTTGGAGCATCCATAATTAGAAGTAATTTTCTTACAGCTATTAAAAATAACGATAATGATACAAGCAATTTAAAGGATATAGATCTAAGAGTTTTAGTAAGGATCAAATATTCAAAAGCACCAAACTTAAGTGAATTCTTTAATTTAGGTGTATTTGATATTGTTAATAATTCCGATTATCTTATTAACGCAGATGGCAAAACCGTTTATTCCGTTTCTTACCCTGGATATTCTTGGTATCCAAACGAAGAAGCAATAGTCTGGGCTGAAGATTTCTATACCTTAGCAAAAGATGCTTACGATAATGACACCTATTTTTCTATTTTTGAAACCATTTCAGATTTATCTAAAAAATATGGAGTAACAGAAAATGAAATGATGTCAATAATTTTATCTTGCTGATAGTGTATATATTTGTATTTTTAGTAAATTGCGAGGATCATCCTCGCTTTTCTTTTGCAAAAATGCTGATATACTCTACTTCACCCAAAATTATCTTTAAACCAATCATGAGTGAACGAGGAAACTTGTTCGCTCTTTTTGTTTGTCTTTATTAGCTCTTTAATAGGGTTGGCTATTGAAGTGACATATTTTATGGTCTTGCTTTTGGGATCGTAGTTATCTATGTATATCTTATCTTCTTTAACTTCGATCCTTGTGGTGATCCTTCTTGATAATTGTTCAAAATCTTCACTTTCATCAAACCAAAGGTCTTCAAGGGGTTTGGTCGATGTGATGATGATTAGATCGGCCATGACTAACTTATTTGAATATCTTGACTTAAACTTGGCGTTAGAAGGCTTCTTTAAGAGTTGAAAACCACTTTGTCCTTGAGTTCTTAGGTATTAACTCCCCTTTAGAGTTCGGCTTCATATTGGAGTAATCTCGATAGCGAACTCGGTATTTTGTCTTACCATTTACTTTGTCAGTTTCTACACTCATTTTGTATTTTCTCCTTAGTGTGCCAGATTACAAACCCATTATATTATTTTTGGCACACCAGTTGGCACATTTTTCTGGCACACTGGCACATTTTTAGCTGTTTTCCAAAAATAAAAACCGAGATAAAGCCTTTAAATAGGGCAATCCCGGTTGTATCTAATATTTTGGTGGAGCATAGCGGGTTCGAACCGCTGACCTCTACGCTGCCAGCGTAGCGCTCTTCCAGCTGAGCTAATACCCCAAAGCTTTTTTATTATAGGATATGGGCTCTTACTTGGCAAGGAAAAGATTTTTTTATTTTAATAATTGACCAAAATGATCAAAACGATATCTAGTTTAAAATACCATCTTTGATATAAGTTCAGATGATTGATCTCGTAAGTTAAAAAAGAAGAACGTTAAGGACTGGTCGATAAGATTAGTGAATTAATTATTGCCAGCTTCAAGAATATAGACAATCTAAAAATATCAACGCTTCTTTGTATTGT
The DNA here is from genome assembly GCA_944325935.1 of uncultured Erysipelotrichaceae bacterium. GTDB lineage: Bacteria > Bacillota_I > Bacilli_A > Erysipelotrichales > Erysipelotrichaceae > JAHHTG01. Next base: position 2,446 of record CALVCF010000034.1, read on the forward strand.
GAAATTACGACCTTGAAAATAACATCCTGGCCATTGATGGTTGAAAATACTCTTTTAGAAACCGATGCTGCTGATACAGCTTAGTGCTTTAAATATAGAGATCCTTACCAGATAGTTTATAGAAGCTGTTTTGCTATTTATCGAGTAGGAGGGAATTTTTTTTACTAAATTTCCCGTCCTCTCACACCACCGTGCGTACCGTTCGGTACACGGCGGTTCAATCAACTTAACAAGTAACACACCTTTCGGTGTAGTAATCTAACATT
>CALVCF010000035.1 GCA_944325935.1 uncultured Erysipelotrichaceae bacterium
GTTGCGATAGCCCTGTAATTTTTCTTGAACACTGCGGTAAAAACGCAGGATCAAAGCGTTAAAGCGTTCGTCAGCTTCGATGAAGTTAGCTAATAAGAGGCCGCTTTCATCATAAGAGCGGATGATAGAAAAACGGGAAAGATCCCGCCAATAGCGGTAGGCTAATTCCACGATCTCTAAAAGGACCGGGGCATTGCGCGGGGTGATCGAAGTAAAGCTTTCATCAAAACTGATCATCGATAAGGCCTTTAAGACCTTGATAAAATAGGTCGACAAGGGACCCGGCCCCTGTCTTGACTGCATCCAATCGATCAGATCGTGATGATTCAAGCGCAAATACTCTAAAAAATGTTCAATAAAGGTATCGAATTCTTTTGATGACAAAAGATCTTCGACCGTATCACTATAGTGCTTGGAAAAATCAATTAACACCAAGCGGTCTTTGATATATAATGAATCCATGCTGTCATTATACAACAAAGCTATAAAATAAGCCAAAGGAGGTCCCATGACTTTTGTAAAACCAACATCCGATACCAGTGTGTTAAACGATCAGGTTTTTGTCTTAGCTCAAAAAGCTAAAGAAGACCCCGACCCCAATAAAATAGATGCCACTTTAGGCTCTTTGCTTGATGAAAAAGGGGAATTGCTCACCTATCAAAGCGTCTTTAAGATCTATGATAGTCTCGATGACAAAATCAAGGCCAGTTATGCCAAAGGTGCCGCAGGCAATCAGGATTTCTTAAAAGCCGTCGACCAACACGTTTTGGAAGATCGCATCAAATTATATCGCCGCCTAGTCGCTACAAGCGGGGGAACAGGGGCTATTTCTTTGACCTTTAAAAATATGCTCGAAACAGACGAAGCTGTTTTATTGCCGCATATTGCCTGGGGATCCTATCAAACGATCGCCAAGGATTATGGTTTAAAAACGGTTTTATATGATGCTTTTTCGATAGATGATCTCATTTTAAAAGCCAAAGAATTAAGCCAAGATCAAGATAGATTGCTGATGGTGATCAACTCGCCCGCCCATAATCCCACTGGGATGTCTTTTAAAGACGAGGAGTGGCAAAAGCTCATCAGCGCTCTAAAAGAGATCGATAAGCCAAATGTCATCTTAAATGATATCGCCTATTTAGATTATTGCTACGACCTAGACAAAGGGCGCTCTTATCTTAGATGTTTTAACGATATCGGCGCTAAGACGATGGTCGTCATCACCTTCTCTTTGTCCAAGACTTTCACTTTCTACGGTCTTAGAACCGGGGCGGATATCATCATCGCTCAAGACGCAAAAGCCGTCGATGAGACCGCCAATGTCTTTGAGCGCTCTTGCCGTGCTCTTTGGTCTAATGTCAACAATGCCGCTATGGCTTGTTTTGTCAAGGTCATGCAAGAAAGACGAAGAGACTACATCGCTGAAAAAGATCAAGCCATCCGTATGCTTGAAAAGAGGTCTCAATATTTTCTAAAAGAGCTGAGTGCTGCCAAGATCCCCTTCTATCCTTATGAAGACGGTTTTTTCGTCACCCTCTCTTTTGAAGATAATAAAAAGCGCGATGAAGTTCACGCCCGCCTTTTAAATGATCATATCTATGCCCTGAAAGTCAATAAAGGCATCCGCATCGCCATCTGCAGCGTGCCTTTTGATAAACTTCCAAGGCTAGCTGATAGTGTTAAAAACGCTTATTAGGATCTTCGCAAATATTCTCTTAACATCAAGACCAAGCTCAAGCCTAAAAGATAAGGCCCTAACAAAAGTAGGCAAGACAGGGCTAAGCGATAGATCATTAGGGCACTGACCCCGGCTTCGCTTAAAAGAAAGAGGCCAATGATCAAAACAAGACCAAACATGACCATCATAAAATAAGAACTCAAGATCGCTTTGACATTTTTCAAATAGGCGATCTTTTCAATATATAGCGCAAGATCCAGACTCATCAGACACAAAAACCAGTCCAGACCCTGATAATCCATATCCTTGGCAATGATCATCATAAAACTTAAGATCAAACCAAAAGTGATCCAAAGCAGTTCAAAGTGGCTTACTTTCTGGCAGAAGATCAAGGTTATACAAGCAAACGCCAGCGATCCCAGCATCAAAAAGTCATTATTATTGATCAAACCTAAATATCCCAACAACACCAAAATGAGATTGATCTTTGATAGACGATTCATAATCTTACCTCCCTTACAAGCTCATCTTAAGGCACTTTCTAAAATTATCTATGTAAATATTTACCTAGATAAGATACAATGAAGCTATGCAAAACCGAATGCGCCAACTGGCAGTCTATGAACTTTTAAGAAAATACAGCGACGATGACGAACACTTTTTGAGCGCTGATGAGATCATCGCTTTTTTAAAAGAAGAATACGGACTTAGCGTCAATGAGAAAAAGACGATCTACAGCGATATCAAAGTATTAAAGAAGATGGGTCTTGCGATCTTCTCGCACAAAAAAGGTTTTTATATGCTAGAGACGCCCTTTAAGGTCTATGAGATCAAGATCTTAAAGGATCTTTTAGCCAATCTTAAAACGATCAGCATTAAAGAAAAGGCTGAGCTCGATCGAAAACTGGACTCCTTTTTATCAAAGTATGATCAGGCCTTTTTGACTTTTGATCAAACAAAGGCCGCCAAGACCGAGAGCTATCTCTTTGCCAAGATCATCTACGCCTTAAAAAGGAAGGAGTATCTCCGGTATAAAGAAGCCCTTATCATTCCCTATCGTTTGATCTTGGAAAAAGACTATTACTACCTCTATTTTGTCTATCCGGCCAAGCCAAAGCGCTTTTATGCCCTACGTCTTGATCATATCAAGGGGCTTGAAAACACCGACCAAAAACACGGCCTTGACCTTGATCAGAACGCTCTTGATGCTCATATTAAAAAGCGGGTCCACAGTTTTATGGGCGAAGAGATCATGGTAACGATCCAGATCAACTCGGATAAAGCCTATATCATCGAAAGTCTGGAGGATACTTTTAAGGACCTTGTCATAAAAAAAGAAGAGCAGACCAAAGTCGTACTCTTCACAAGTCTTTCGGATGAATTCTATGCCTCGATCGCCCGTTACAATGATAAGGTCAAGATCATTGGCCCCAAGATCGCAATAAGTGGCTACACAGCTTTTTTAAAGGCGATCTTAGCTAACTACTTCCAGCCAAGGTGTACGCCCTGACCCAAGTCGATCCCCATAATATCAGCTAGATTTTCGATCGTCACCAGCTGATAGCCCTCATTGATCAGATCGCGTATTAGATGACCCTCATCTAAGCTTTTGGCTGTTTCCGTATACAAGTCGTGGAACAAGATGATCGCATGGTCATGGACATCATTTTTGACTTCAGAAACGATCTTTTGGGCATCGCGATAACTCCAGTCGTTAGAGTCGACGGTCCAGAAGGCTGCTGCTAGCGGAATGGTATTATCGACTTCACTGTTGTAATTGCCATAAGGCGGGCGGTATAGCTGCATCGTATAATTGAGATTCTCTTTAAAGAAATCGCTTACCCCCATTACTTCTTCCAGCATCTCTTCTTTCTTCAAAGAGCGCAGATCATAGTGATTCATTGTATGAGAGCCATAGCTGTTGCCCTTGGCAATACTGTCTTTTATAAGAGGAAGGGAATTATCGTTTAAGCGATAGCCCAGACAAAAGAAGGTTGCATTGGCATCATAGCGATATAAAGTATCGATGATCTTGTCGGTCGTACCCTCATTCAAATTAGGTCCATCGTCAAAACTCAGAGCTATCGCCGGCCGGTTTGGATCATAGTAGGTCGGCTTGATATATTCTTTCGTACTCAAGACATCGATCCCGGCTTCTTTGCCGATATCGTCCAGCGGAATCTTGACAAGGCAATCATATTCCTTGAAATAACAAGCCAGATCTACCCCATCAACACTGCATTCATACATATCATCACTTAGATTCTCGTAGTAGGAATCTTCTAAAAAACTCAAGGTGTAGGCATAATCAAGGCCGCTTTTTTTCATCGTATAGCGCAGATAATCCGAAAGGATCATCACACCCCTTTCACTTAGGGCGCTGTTTTGAGGTGCACTAAAATCTTGATTTAAATAATAGCTATGTGTTTCATCATAAGTCAATTTGACATATGCGCCATGACTTTCAAGCTCAAAGTCAAAAACCTGATCCTCTTCTTTTTGAGTATCGCAAAGCTCATTCAAAAGAGCTGAGCTTTCATTGAAACCCTTTGGATAATACAAAAGACATGTATCATTATTGATACTTAAAGCTTCTGCATTCACGCTTTGATAAGCATCCCATTTCGAACCTGAAAATAAGAGCTTATAGACTAAAAAAAGGCCGGTTGCCAAGATCAGAAGAACCAAAAAAAGCTTGATACTTTTGCGTAAGTGTCTTTTTCTTTTATTTACCATAACAACACTATTCTACAGGTTAACATAAATAATTGTCAAAAAACATGCTACTTATGATAGAATGATTAGGCATCGGGATGTTGCACAGCTTGGTAGTGCACTAGCATGGGGTGCTAGGGGTCGCAGGTTCAAATCCTGTCATCCCGACCATTGAGATGAATAAAGCTCCGCTTGGGGAGCTTTTTTTATTCCATGATCTCAAGATCGTCGCCCCTGGCAGCGCAAAGCGGGCAAACGGCTTCTTCGTTTTCCTTTATTTCAAAGACATAGCCGCAGATCTTGCAGTGATAAGTGACAGTTTTTTCTTTCCTAAGTTTAGATCCTTCGTTACAAGGGACACTTTTTAGGATCTTTTCGATCGTCTTTTTAGGAAGATCGTCTCGCCCGAAAGCTAAAAGGCCTTGCAGTAAGTTATGAGTATTAGCGCTTTGTGCAAGCATATAGCCCGATTCCCTCAGCAGATCTTCATTCACTAGGCGTGTTGCCCTAGAAAAAGCCTTAAAGAAGCGCTTTGTATCTTCATCGCCTTTGGCCAGTTCATCGCTGATGAGTTCTTCTTTTGACTTATTAAAGGCGAGCTTATGGCTTTTAGCTAAGACCTTCGGCTCTTTTTCCTGCTGGGGTGGATAATCATAGGGGACCATGGAGATCGCCCCCGAGGGACAAGCGCTGGCACATTCACCGCAACCGACACACTTTTCGATATCGATAATACTGTCTTCGGTATCAGTGGCCCCCGTTTTGCAAACATAGAGACAGATACAATCTTTAGTGCATAAACGCAGATTTCTAACGGCATATTTTTTCATATTAGTTCACCTCGTCAAATTTCCAATCCGGAACCTTGCAGACCGGGCAAAGTTTAGGAGCCTCAGCACCCACAAAAGTAAAACCGCAGACCGAACAGACAAAGATCTTTTTGCCCTTTAAGAAGTCAGGTCCTTCCTTAATGTAGCGCTCTAACAGATTATCTAAAACCTGGGTCACCTTTGTGCCCCAAACACAGACCCGCTGCATCCCCCGGTCTTTTTGATCTTGCGCCATCCTTAAAAGAGCGGGATATTTTATAGCGAGATCTTCTTTTAATAAACTGCTGAGCATTTGGATCGAAGCTGCTTCGATCTTTGGGCTGCTCGCTTTAAAATAATCAGCTAATTCCCTAAAAAGTTCGGCCTCTTTGAATTGATATTGTTTTTCAAGGCCACGGGCCAGATTAGAGGAAAGGACAGAGAGTTCCATCGTACCTAATTCTTCTAATTCCTCATCTTCTGCTTCATCGACCTTGACTTCTTCTTTCATCTCTTCTTGCACTGTAAAAAGAGACTTTGAAACCCCGCACAAGGGGCATGTCCAAGAAGAAGGAAGATCCATAAAAGCTGTGCCCTCTTTTGCTTCGTCGTAAACATAGCCGCAGACAGGACAGATATACTTCATTTTTGTGCTCGCTTTCTAGTCATAAGAGATGACTTCTTGTTTCTATTTTAACATATTATAAAAGTGCGAATTAACATAAATTTAATGCAGGAAGCATTTAAATGTGGTATAAATGTGTTAAGAAAAGAGGAAAGGTTTATGAAGAAAATCTTATTAGCTTTATTGGCTGTCTTCACTCTTGGCGCATGCTCCAGTGGCGAGACAAACGTCAGCTCAACTTGCACGATGGAAGATAGC
>CALVCF010000036.1 GCA_944325935.1 uncultured Erysipelotrichaceae bacterium
AATGGCCTTCTTTAACAGTTTTGTCGATAAGACTTTGCTTGAAAGAATCAACAAGGTCAAAGATGCTCATTTTAGAAGGATGACCTACACCGAGGCTATTGAGATCCTGCAAAAAGCTGATGTTAAATTTGAAAACAAGGTTGAATGGGGCATGGATCTCAATACAGAACACGAGCGCTATATCTCTGAAAAAGTAGTCAATGGACCAGTCTTCTTAACAGACTATCCCAAAGATATCAAAGCCTTCTATATGCGCCTTAATGACGATCAAAAGACCGTCGCCGCTTGTGACCTTTTAGTACCACATGTAGGTGAACTGGTCGGAGGATCGCAAAGAGAAGAGCGCCTTGATCTTTTAAAAGGTCGAATGGAAGAGCTTGGCATGAATGTTGATGCCTATGATTGGTACTTGGACCTTAGAAGATACGGCGGTTGTAAACACGCTGGTTTCGGCTTGGGTTTTGAGCGGTTTATCATGTATCTTACAGGAATGCAGAATATTCGTGATGTCCTGCCTTTCCCACGCACCCCGAAAAATTTAATGCTTTAGTATGTTGCTTCAAATATCAAACGGTAGTTTTTACTTTGGCCAAAATGATATTTTTGAAGATATCGATTTTAGTGTCAATGAAAACGAACACATTGCTATCGTAGGACGGAATGGGTCGGGTAAATCGACCCTTTTAAAGATCATTCTTGGCGAATTAGAACTGGCTAAAGGCGAGATCTTTAAAACCAGCTATCTCAAGATCGGCTATCTTAAACAAACTGCTTTTTTAGACGAAGGGCAAAGCGCCTATGATGAACTTTTAAGTGTTTTCAAAAAGCTCATTGAAAAAGAAGATCGCTTAAACGAATTGACCGATCTCATGCAAAAAGATCATGATGCAGGACTCATTGAAGAATACGCTAGACTGCAAAGCAATTTCGAATACGAAGGCGGCTATACCTATCAAAGTGAGATCAAGACTATCTTTCAAGGCTTTGGCTTTAAAGAAGAAGATCTCTATCGTCCCTTGGCTTCTTTTTCGGGCGGTGAAAAAACTAAAATCGGATTTGCGAAATTGCTTTTGAGCAAACCTGATCTATTGTTGTTGGATGAGCCCACCAATCATCTCGACTTGCGGACGATCGAATGGCTGGAAACTTATTTGAGCAAGTATCCTAAAGCCTATATTGTTGTATCGCACGATCGGGCCTTCTTAGATAAATGCGTCAACATCATCTATGACATCGCTTATCATAAGCTGAAGAAATATCATGGGAACTACTCTTCTTTTTACGATCAAAGAAAGGCTGATCTTCTAAGACAAGAGACACTTTATCGATATCAGCAAAAAGATATTAAACGGCTTGAAGATCTGATTGAACGTTATCGTTATAAGGCTACCAAGGCCAAAATGGTCCAAAGCAAGATCAAATATCTCGACCGGATGGAAAAGATCGAAGATCCCAAAAAGATCGACGATAAAACTTTTAAAGTGAAATTTAAATCTAAGACCAGGGGAGGAAGACAAGTCCTGGCCCTAGATCACTATGCCTTTGGCTATGATCATAGATTAGGGGAAGTAACGCTTGATATTCAAAGAGGCGACCGTATTTGTATCATGGGGGATAATGGCACTGGCAAATCGACTTTATTAAAGACAATTGTCGACGAATTGCCTGCGCTTGGCGGTTATAAGCTCTTTGGCCATCAGATCGAAGTGGGCTATTTTGATCAAAGTTTAGCGGCCTTAAATTCGCCTAAGACAGTTTTAGAAGATCTATGGGATGAGTTTCCGGAACTTGATAATTTCAAGATTCGCTCGATTTTAGGCGCCTTCCTTTTTTCAAGTGATGAGGTCGACAAGACCTTGAATGTCCTATCAGGGGGCGAAAAGGTGCGCTTGGCTTTGGCTAAATTGATGCTTACAGGAGCTAATTTCTTAATATTGGATGAGCCGACCAATCATCTTGATATTGCTTCAAAAGAGGCATTAGAGGCTGCCTTGGAGGATTATGATGGCACAATTCTATTTGTCTCGCATGACCGCTATTTCATCAAAAAGATCGCTCATTCCTGTCTTTTGTTGGAAAAAGGCAAATTCACTTACTATCCTGATGGCTATGGCGAATATATTGACGCTAAGCCGAAGGTTACTAAAGAGGAGAAAAGAGAAGAAGTCAAAGTATCTAAAAAGGGCAAGCCGAAAGCTAAATACAATCTAAAAAAGATCGAAGCAAAGATCTCAGAATACGAAGAACTCTTAGAAGAAAAGCGCAATCTGCGTTTTGATCCGGAGTATTATCACGATGCCAAGAAAATGCAAGAGCTCGATGAAAAGATCGATGAGATCCACAATACCTTGCATCATCTCATGGATGCCTGGGAAAAAGCGATGGAAGAAAAAGAGGCGATGGGTCTATAAATTTTCTAAAAGTTAAAAATTATATGATACAATTAAGGCGCTTAAAAGGAGGAATTATAAGCAATGGCTAATTGTTTAGTAGCTCAAAGTGGCGGACCTACCAGTGTTATCAACGCAACGGTTGCCGGCGTGGTCAAAGCCAATCAAATGAATCCCTATTATGATCGTGTCTTTGGGGGTTTAAACGGGATCGAAGGGATCTTACAAGAACGTTTTGTCGATCTGACGAATATGTCGGATGATGAAAACCGCATCTTAAGACAGACGCCATCCAGCGCGCTTGGTTCTTGCCGTTACAAACTAAAAAGAGATAATGTCGCTGATTTTGAAAAGCTGTTCGAAATTCTAGACAAATATGATATCGAAACGATGTTCTATACCGGCGGTAATGACTCAATGGATACCGTGGCAGCTTTAAGCCAATATGCTAAAGAGCACGGCATCACTAATCATCGCTTTGTCGGTTGCCCTAAGACTGTTGATAACGACTTAGTGGAAACTGATCACTGTCCAGGTTTTGCCAGTGCCGCAAAATTTATTGCAACTACTGCATTACATACCTGGCTTGATGTCAATGTCTATACACGTCAAGAGGTCTTCATTTTAGAGACAATGGGTCGTGACGCTGGCTGGTTAGCGGCTAGTGCTTGCCTTAGTGGAGTCGTCGACCTTGTTGTCTTACCAGAAGAAGAATTCAATCAAGAGTTATTCTTAAGTGAGGTCAAACGCTGTGTCGATGAAAAGAATAAGTGTTATATAGTTGTTTCAGAAGGTATCAAGTACCCAGATGGTACTTACGTTGCAGCAGGAGCAGCTAAGAATGATGGCTTTGGCCATGCAGTCTTGGGTGGCGCTGGAAATGCCATTAAAAATATGATCTTAGAAGCCGGGGTTGCTGAAAGATGCAAAGTCCAGGATTTGTCGACAGCTCAAAGATGTTTTGCAAGCGGACAATCCAAGGTCGATGTCGAAGAGTCTTTCCAACTTGGTATGAGTGCTCATATGCGATCTTGCGACAAGAACTTCACCGGTAAGATGGTTGGTTTAGTTCGCAAGGATCAAGAAGCTTATGATGTTGACTTTATTGCGGTTGATGCCGATAAGGTCGCAAACTTCGTCAAGAGTTTCCCTAAAGAGTGGATCCTGCCAAATTACCGTGGTATCAGCGAAGAAGCACTTCATTATTTAAGACCGCTGATCGTAGGTTCGCCAGTTGTCATCTACAGCGATGGCATCCCAGCCTACGTTACGCCATATTACATGCGTTAAGAAGAAAGTGAGCTCAGCCTCACTTTTCTTGTTAAAGATTATGAAAATATTTTCAGAAAATTTGTTACTTTTCTTGCATTATTTGAAAAGTGTGTGAAATTTTGTTGAAATCTCAAATAAAAGGGACTAGAATTTAAACATGCATTACATAATGCGAGTAAATTAGGAGGAAGAAAGATGAAGAAACTATTTACTTTACTGCTTTGCTCCCTATTTGCACTAACTTTAGTTGGTTGTGGTTCTGGTGGTGGTGATTCAACATCAACATTCGACACCGAGAACTTAACAGTCGCTACAAGTCGTGAGGTTCAACAATTGGACTATACGGTCACGGCTCTTGCGACTGACCACGAAGTTAATGCCAACTTGGTCGACGGCTTACTTGAAGCTGACCAATACGGCAACTTAGTTGGTGCATTAGCCGAGACTTGGGAGTCTAACGAAGACCAAAGTGTTTGGACCTTCCACTTAAGAGAAGGTGTAAACTGGGTAACTTCAACTGGTGATGTCTATGGCGAAGTTACTGCGCAAGACTTTGTAACTGGTATGCGTCACGGTGCTGAATTTGGTTCAGGTACTGCTTACTTATTACAAGGTGTCGTTGTAGGATATAATGAATACCTTAAATCAGATTTCTCTGATGAAGCTTGGGAAGAAGTTGGTGTTAAGGCTGTTGATGATTACACAGTAGAATACACTTTAGTTAATCCAACTCCTTACTTCCCATCAATGACAACTTACGCCGTTCTTTATCCAATCAATGCAGAGTTCCTTGAATCAAAAGGTGATGGTTGTGCTTTAGGCGCTCCAGATGATGAAACTTGTGGTTTCGGTACTGTTGAACTTGACTCCATTCTTTACAATGGTGGTTATATCTTAACGACATATGATGCTCAATCATCTGCTGTTTTAACAAAGAACGACCAATACTGGGATGCTGATAACGTTCATTTAAAGACCGTTACTCGTATCTACGATGATGGTTCTGACCCCTATTCAACCATTAATGGTTTTGAACAAGGTGTCTATGCTCAAGCAGCATTAAATCCAGGTTGGGAAAACTATGATAAATATGTTGAAAAATATGATGGTTTAACACACTATACTGAACCAAATGCTTCGGTATTCGGCTTAGTCTTCAACTATAACCGTCAAACATTCGATCATACAAACTATGCCGGCGATGAAGCATTACGCGAAAACACGATCAATGCGATCCGCAATGCAAACTTCCGTAGAGCACTTCGTGCTGCATGGGATAGAGTTGCTTACAATGCTGTTGATACACCAGAAGATCTAGCGACTGCAATGTTACGTAATGTCAACAACTTCCCAGAATGTGGTTCAACCAGCGATGGTCGTGACTACTTCACACTAGTTTCAGAAGCTTATGAAGAATTGACTGGTGAAGCAGTCGATCTAAGCGATGGTCAAAATCCATGGGATAGCGCTACAGCTATGGATTACATTGCTGCTGCTGAAGAAGAAGGCGTTGTCTTCCCAGTTCATCTAGACATGTTAGTTCCTGAAGAAGCAACAAGCTTAGTAAACCAATCTAACTCAATGAAACAATCAGTTGAAGAAGCTACCAATGGTCAGATCGTTATCGAACTTGTATACGATACACTTGATAATGTTCAAGCAATCGCTTACTATAATACTGATCCAGCTAAGGCTGACTACGATATCTCTACTTTCACTGGTTGGTCTCCAGACTATCAAGATCCAAAGTCATTCGTTGATATCTATTCAGCAACTGCTGGTTACTACATGACTTCAATGGGTCTAACGAATAACTCTCATGAAAACTTCGGTTCTGATGATGCCTTAAAAGAAGAATTAGGCTTCTATGAATATGAAGAACTATACCGTGCAGCTGATGCGATCTCTGATGACCTCGACGCTCGTTATGAAGCATTCGCGAAGGCTGATGCTTACTTAGTAGCTGAGTGCTTATTCATCCCAGGTTACATGGATGCTCGTGGTAATGTTGTAAGTCACTATGTACCATTCTCTGCTCCATATGCAAATTATGGTACCTCTGAATACAAGTACAAGAGATTACAACTTCAAGCTGACATTGTCACGACTGAACAATATGAAACAGCTCGTGCAGAATGGGAAGCCGTTAGACACGGTGAGGCTGAGTAAACTATCTAAAGGGTAGAATCTTATTACTGATGAGAGCGGGCCCCTACCAAACCCGCTCTCATTTTTAAGCGAAGGAGAGAATGTATTATGAAAAAATATATCTTAATCCGTATCCTTAAATCAATTGTATCGATCTTTATGGTCGTGTCGATCGTTTTAGCAATGATCTACACGATGATCCCTACTACCAAGGTCTTTGAACAGGACCCAGCTTTTAGAAGGCTGAGCGGTAGTGATGCGATCTTTTATCGTTACAACAAACTTGACGAACTAGGTTATCTTGACAACATGACGATGGATGATATGTGCCGAGAGTCTTCAGATGACTACGCTGCATGTATGATTTCGGATTCAGAAGAAAATCTCAGGGTCTTACAAGTTTATGAAGATAAGGGATACACGATTGAAAGACTAGTCAAGTACCAAAATCCCGATGATACTTCGGAAGCAACTGTTGACTATATCGCACATTATGACTACAATGCTTTCCAGATCATTTTTAATTTCTGGACTAATCTTGTGCGAGTTGACAACTCAGGTTTCGTCAATAACACCTATGGTAAAAAATTAAGCGAGCCTGTAGAAGAAAGGTACTATTTCGGAACAGATCAAAATGGCGTGACAGGTTTGATGTGTTCTGGATGTCGATATAAGTATCAGATCTATTTTGATGGGAACTTCCCCTTTATTCATCAAAATATTATTAAACTCAATTTCGGGAATTCTTTCCCTACCAATGCCGGTGTCCCTACAATGGAGATCATCTCAAGAGGCCAAGGAGAACAGGCCTCGACTGAGCAGACCTTCCCAAGTGGCATTACGCAGACTTCACCTTATATTCAAACGACTTGTGAATTCATGCCTACGCCAGACCAAGCCAGCTTAAGACTATTCCCTGATCAATACGCGGATTGTATATCTGCTTATACATCGCCGTCAATGATCATGACGTCTTATATATTCGGTATTGCCAGCTTGATCTTAGTTTATGTGATCGCTCTACCATTTGGTATTTCGATGGCTCAGCATAAAGGAAAACTTATTGATAAGTTTGGTGTCGTTGTGATTAACCTGTTGATCTCGCTACCATCTCTAGCTTTGATCTTCTTCCTTAAATATATTGGTAGCTTCTTTGGGATGCCTGATAAATTCCCGCAACTAGGTTTCAATGACATTAAATCATACATTTTGCCGATCATTATTTTAGCCTTATTATCATTGCCATCTTTGATGATGTGGATCAGACGTTATATGGTTGACCAGTCAAATGCCGATTATGTAAAATTTGCTAAGGCTAAAGGTCTTTCACAAAAGGAAATCTTCCATAAGCACATTTTAAAGAATGCCATTATTCCGATCGTTAATGGTATTCCAGGATCTGTTATCTTATGTATCTCTGGTGCCTTCATTACGGAATCAGTATTTGCAATTCCAGGTATGGGTAAGATGTTGCCTGATTCGATCAAGGTCGCCAACAACAACATGGTCATCACCATTACCTTTATCTTAACGACTTTATCAGTCTTATCTGTCTTATTAGGAGACTTATTAATGACGGTGGTCGATCCACGAATTCAATTATCTGCGAAAGGAGGCGACTAATATGACTCAAGATTCTAGATTTACTTTTGTCAAAGTCGATGAGAGCGCATCTGAGCATATTGCCGCTCCCCAATACTCTTATTGGAAATCTGTCTTTAGAAGGTTCTTCTCTTCGAAAGTTGCGATCTTCATGCTCGTTTTGATCATCGTTATCATCTTAATGGCTATTATTCATCCGATGATTTCTGGTTATGACAATCTTAACATGGAAAACATCAATGATCCTACTTCGCGTTTCTTAAGACCTTCTTTAGAACATTTATTTGGCACGGATAGCGTAGGGCGTGACCAGTTCAATGCCGTTTGGTCAGGCACGCGCACAAGCTTGTTTGCATCTTTTGCCGCAACCGCTGTAACGACAATTATTGGTGTTATTGTTGGTATGTTCTGGGGCTTTTCAAAGCGCTTAGACGTCATTATGATCGAGATCTATAACGTTATTGCCAACATTCCTTATACGCTGGTATGTATGCTGATAATGTACACTTTTGGTGCTGGTCTTGTTCAATTGATCTTTGCCATGAGTTGTACGACTTGGATCTCGACCGCTTACTTTATCCGTGTGCAAGTCATGATCATTCGTGACCGTGATTACAATCTCGCTTCAAGATGTCTTGGAACGCCAATGTCTAAAATGATCACTCACAATATCTTGCCATATTTGATCTCAGTCATTATGACTAGTATCTCGCGTGATGTACCAAGTTTTATCTCTTCTGAAGTCTTCTTGTCTTATCTAGGAGTCGGTCTTGGTCAAAGTTACGCTTCTTTGGGCCGACTAGTTCAAGATGCGGTCAAATATATCCAAAGTGCGCCTTATCTTTTGATTTTTCCGCTTGTAGTGGCTGCTTCAATCTCAGTTTCGCTATATATTGTCGGACAAACTTTAGCTGATGCCAGCGACCCGCGCACTCATATGATTTAGGAGGTTTGGTATGGCAGAGAATAAAGATATTATTTTATCGGTCAAAGACCTCGAAGTAAAATTTAAGGTACGTGATCGTGTCTTGACAGCTATCCGCAATATTTCTATGGATTTTGAAAAAGGTCAGGTCGTGGCAATCGTCGGTGAGTCTGGTTCTGGCAAGTCCGTCTTTACTAAGACCTTTACTGGAATGTTAGATTCTAACGGGAAGGTCACTAACGGCGAAATTTGGTTTGAAGGCCAAAATCTTTGTGAGATTAAAAAAGAGAGTGATTGGGAAAAGATCAGAGGTCGTAAGATTGCGACCGTCTTCCAAGACCCTATGACTTCTTTAAACCCCGTTAGAACGATTGGCTATCAGATTTCGGAAGTCATCATCAAGCACCAGGGGAAATCTAAAGAAGAAGCTAAGAAAGAAGCGATCTCATTAATGGAGAGAGTCGGTATCTATAATGCAGCGCAAAGGTATGACGAATATCCCTTTATGTATTCTGGCGGTATGCGTCAAAGAATCGTAATTGCGATCGCTTTGGCTTGTCGTCCAGAGATCTTGATCTGTGATGAGCCAACGACAGCTTTGGATGTCACCATACAAGCTCAGATTATTCACTTGATCAAAGATCTAGCAAAGGAATATGGCTTTACGACGATCTATATTACGCATGATTTAGGTGTTGTCGCTAATGTTGCCGACCGTGTTGCTGTTATGTATGCTGGTCAAATCATTGAATATGGTCTTGTTGAAGAGATCTTCTATGATCCTAAGCATCCCTATACCTGGGGCTTGCTGTCGTCATTGCCTCAGCTTGGTGAGAAGGGTAATGAATTATTTGCGATCCGTGGTACACCGCCTTCACTTTTTGAGAAAGTCATTGGTGATGCCTTTGCACCCAGAAGTGATTATGCTATGCAGATCGATTTTGAGGAAGAACCTCCTTTCTTTGAAGTATCTCCCACCCACTTTGCCAAGACGTGGCTGCTTGATCCCAGAGCTCCAAAAGTCGAGGCACCTGCAACGATCCGCAACCTGCATGATAAGATGGTAAGATTAACAGCGAAAGGAGGAATCTATGGTGAGCACTAATAATGAAAAAGAAGTCTTGTTATCGGTAAAACACCTAGAGGTTACCTTCTACAACAAGAAACGCCGCTTTAGAGCAGTTAAAAATGCTAACTTTGATATTTACAAAGGAGAGACATTCGCCCTTGTAGGGGAATCAGGAAGCGGTAAGACGACAATTGGTCGTTCTATCATTCGTCTTAATCACACCTCAGATGGCGATATCCTTTATAAAGGTAAGAAAATAAATGGAAAGTTATCAAAGGAAGACGAAAAAGAAGTTGTTCGTAATATCCAAATGATCTTCCAAGATCCGGCTGCTTCTTTAAACGAAAGAGCAACAATCGATTATTGTGTTAGTGAGGGTCTTTATAACTTCCACTTATATGAAAGCGAGGAAGATCGTCTTCAAAAAGTCGACCAAGCATTAGAATCAGTAGGTCTTTTGCCCGAACATAAATCGCGTTATCCCCACGAATTCTCTGGCGGACAACGTCAACGGATCGGAATTGCTAGAGCCATGGTTATGGAACCAGAGCTTATTATTGCTGATGAACCTATCTCGGCTCTAGATGTTTCGATCAGGGCGCAGGTATTAAACCTCATGAATAAATTTAAAGAAGAAAGAGGTTTGACTTATTTATTCATTGCGCACGACCTTAGCGTAGTTCGTTATTTCAGCGACCGGATCGCTGTTATTCATAAAGGTAGGATCGTGGAACTAGCTCCTACAGAAGAGCTCTTTGCTTTCCCACTCCATCCTTATACGCTGAGCTTGCTACAGGCGGTACCTATGCCTGATCCAAGGATCGAAAAATCTAAGGAGCTTGTCATCTATGACGAGTCAAAACGCGATCTATCTGGCGAAAAACCAATTTTACAAGAGATTCGCCCAGGTCACTTCGTCTTTGCAAATGATCGTGAGATGAAGGAGTATCGCGAAAAACTTCAAGAGATGATCGAATTTAAAAAAGAACATCCAAATGCTTAAGCAAGAAGGTTATAGTTAGATTTTGACTATAACCTTTTATTTTTGTCACTAAAGGATTTATAATCTAAAGGTGAATATAAATCCTAGAGAAATATTAAGTGGCATGATATTGGGACTTAGTGCAGGAGCTGTGGCGATCTTGTATCGCTATCTTTTAAGTTTGATCGACCCCTTTTTATTGAATTTAGCAGGTCTTGTCAAAACAAAACCAAGCATTATTGCATTATGCCTTGTGATGCTTACGATGTTGGCCTTGATCATCAATTATCTTTTAAAGAAAGAAAGTTTGATTGCCGGCAGTGGGATCCCCCAAGTCGAAGCAGAATTAAATGGTATGTTTAAGACTAATCATCTAAAGATTCTCCTGTTCAAATTTATCGGAGGCTTGTTATGTGCTTTTGGTGGTCTATCTTTGGGCAGAGAAGGTCCCAGCATCCAGCTGGGAGCAATGGCTGCGTCTTATGTAAATCAAAAGCTTAGTTTATTAGACGAGAGATTGGCTTTAACGGTTGGATCGGCTAGTGGTTTAGCAGCTGCCTTTAGTGCTCCTTTAGCTGGCGTTATGTTTGCGTTAGAAGAATTACACCATAATTTTAATTCGAAAGTCTTGGTACTTGTAATGATCGCTGCTGTCTCTGCCGATGCTTTTGCCAGCATCTTTTTTGGCTTTGCGACAAGCTTTAATTTTGTAATCAACGACAAGTTGGCTCTGGAACTTTATCCCTTGGTCATGATCGAGGGGATTTTAATTGGTCTTTTAGGGGTCTTTTATAATCGAATGACTCTAAAGTTTCAAAGTATGTTTAAAAAGATCCCCCGTATATACCGACTGGCAATTGCCTTTGCATTTAGTTTATTGTTTTTATGTTTCTTTCCTTATGTTTTAGGGGGAGGGCATTTGGCGCTTGAGTATGTGAGAGCAGATAGTTTATTAAGTTTCATAGCGCTCTTGCTGATACTAAAGTTATTATTCTCGTTTATTTCCTTTGGCTCTGGAGCTGTTGGCGGGATCTTTTTTCCTTTGCTTGTGATAGGCTCCTTATTCGGTTCTCTTTATGCCTTGTCGCTTCTTGAATTTAATTTGATCGAGCAAAGTTATTTCTATAACTTCGTAATCTTGGCTATGGCAGGTTTTTTCAGCGCCATCGTTCGCGCACCGATCACAGGGATCATTTTGATCTTTGAAATGACAGGGTCCTTGTCTAATCTTTTAGCTTTGACGCTGGTATCTTTGATTGCCTACCTAGTTGCGGAAGCAATGAAATGCGATCCGATTTACGAAAGTCTTTTGGACAATTATCAAAGTGAAGAGGAGAGGTCTTTAGAAGTTGAAAACATTAACTTAGTAATATCATACGGATCTTGTCTGATTGATAAAATGATAAGAGATATTGATTGGCCCATGGGCGTTCAGGTCACAATGATTTTAAGGCATGGTGAAAATGTAATTGCCAGCGGTGCAACGACCTTAAAGATGGGTGACACGCTAAGCTTTGCGATTCAAAAGAATAACTATTATGCGATAAAAAAAGAATTGGAAGAAAGCTTCAACTTAAAATAGATATTTGATCAAAGGAAGCTTGTTTAGTTTTAGAAGCGTGAAAGCTGAGGCGGCGCTACATAGAGCGACTAAAAGATAATAAATAAGATGATTATCAATAAACGGAGCCAAGATGATCGCAAAGATGATATGTGAAGCATAGATAAAGGTTGACGCTTTTCTAAGCATCAGATGATCTTTGAATGTATATTTTTGCGAGATATCTAAAATAAGCGCGAAAAAGAAATATGATAATGGCCACAATGATAGATACATTGAAGACAGGCTGTTAAGATAGCCAAGATAAAAATATGTGGCAACTTCTAAAATGAAAACAATAATACTTAGCGCAAAACCCAAAAGATCAAAACGCAGATCTTCTTTTTTCTTCGCCAGCAAGGCTCCGATCGTAAGATAGGGCAAGCCAAAGAAGATGCCGTTACGACTAGTTTCGAAAACGTCGAGATAATTATTGATCAGACCTATATTCAGGTGATAGCCATAGATATTGATTAGATAACCGATAAAATATAGGACAAGTGAGATCACGACTAAGGTCTTTAGGCCCCATTTGCGTTCGATCTTATCTGTTAAATACATGCCTAACATTAGGGCTGGCAAAAACCATAAATGATAATAGGAACCATTGATAAAAAGATCGATAAGCAATCTTAACAGTGACAAAGCGATGTTAGTGCTTTGCATAAGACTTCTTAGAACGAAGGGCGAGTAGATCAAAGTCCAGACTAGATACAGCCAAAGGACCCTTTTTAAGTAATGTTTAAGATCACGCTTTCCTTTAAAGAAGAAGAAGGCACTGGCGATAAAGAAAAAGGGCACAGCTATACGACACAGCGAAGCGATGAATATGAGATTAAAGGCAGGGCTAATATCACTGAATGGGAAGGTGTGAATTGCGATTACCAAAAAGGCAAAGGCATATTTTAAAATATCGATCAGCGGATATTTTTTCATTTTCTTTTCACTAAGCGGTCAACCCGCGAAGTAATTTTGGATAGAGTCTCATTGTTGATAGTCTGAGCTAATCTTGAGATGGCATCGATTTTTACTTCTTCCTGCCCTTGTTTGCCAATGACGCAGACTTCATCGCCGATGCTGACGCCCTCGATATCACTGACATCAATCATGCATTGGTCCATACAGATATTGCCGATGATAGGAGCACGTTTTCCGTGTACGAGGACTTCCAAACCCTTATTGGAGACAAGGCGTGGCAAACCATCGGCATAGCCAATAGCAATGGTTGCTACTTTCATCTTTTTTGGTGCGATAAAATGACGACCATAGCTGATACTGTCGCCCTTTCTGACCTCTTTAACCATTGAGACACTCGTATACATGCTAAGAATGGGTCTTAGGTCCATTTGATAATTAGTTTCAATGGAATCCAAGGATGTCACACCCATATATAGCAAGCCGGGGCGGCAATAATCATAACCCAGATCCCCATAATTAATAATGCCGTAGGAATTTTGTAAATGACTAAGGCCATAGTCGATCTGGTCATCTTTTAATCTTTGTAAAAGCTCGTTAAAAAGAGCGATCTGATTTTTTGTAAAGCTAACGCTGTCTTCTTTTAATTCATCAGAGACGGGAAAATGTGAAAAGATGCCTTCGATTTTAAGATTTGCTAGGCTATATTCTTTCCGGATCGCTTCATAATCCTTATGATTTTCATTATAGACGACACCGATCCTACCCATGCCGGTATCGACCTTGACATGAGCTCTTATAAGTTGATTATTTTTTTGTGCATAATCATTCAACATTTCAGCATATTCTAAAGAAATAAGGGTTTGGACAAGATTATACTCAACAAGTTTATCAAATAAGACTGAAGGGGTATATCCAAGAATTAGGATATCGACCTCGATATCTGCTTTTCTTAATTTGATCGCCTCATCCACCGATGAAACAGCTAAAAAATCGATGCCGCAGGCAATCAGCATCTTAGCACAGGCGACATCGCCATGCCCGTAGGCATTAGCTTTAACAATGCCCATGATTTTAGTTTTTCCCATGCGCTTATGAATCGCTTCAACATTATGTCTGATGGCGTCATAGTCGATCTCGACCCAAGCCCTGGTGTAGGTACCTAACATACGCCGACCTCTTTATTAAGCGCTAGATCAATGAGCTGATCGATCAAATTTCTGAAATCCAGACCGCTTTCCTTCATCATGCTGGGATAGCGAGAGGTCTCGGTAAAACCGGGAATGGTATTAACTTCGTTGACGATTATTTCTTCGTTGGCCAAGACGAACATATCGACCCTGGCAATGGCTTCGCAATTAAGAGCGATGCTAGCTCTTTTTGCAATCTCTTGAGCTTTTAAGAAACATTCTTGAGATATGCGGGCAGGGCAATAGATCTTGGCGTCTTTTAAGGCATATTTTCCTTCAAAATCAAAAAATGTACCTTTGGCAATGGCGATCTCATCAATGCTGCCGACAAGCATTTTGGCACCCTTTCCTAAAACGGCACAACCAATCTCAAAACCATTCACGAATTCTTCGATGATTAGTTTGCCACGCCCGTCATAAAAATAGGCATCCTTTTTAGCTTGTTCAAACTCGCTTTCTTCTTTGACGATACTTACACCATAACTCGATCCGGCGTTGCAGGGCTTAACGATCCAAGGCAAAGGCAATTGTTTTTTGACCTCTTCAAAACTTAGGTCGTTGTATGCTTGATAAAGAGCGATATACTTAGCCATTGGGATATGGGCGTTTTCAAGGATGATATGTGACATTTCTTTATCCATCGCTATGGCACTTGCTAGAGTATTATCGCCGACATAGGGGATGTTTAAAACTTCAAACAAGCCTTGTAAAGTTCCATCTTCTCCGTTTTTGCCATGGACGATTGGAAAAACAACATCTAACATATAACGTTCATTTTCTTCAAGATCGATGATGCCTTTATGGATAAAGGCGGCTTCATGTGAAAAGGGGAACCAGGTATCTTGTTCGATGTTGGCAATATCGCCTTTATATAATCTGATCTGGCCATCCTTAGAAATACCGATCAAGACGAGATCATATTTAGTTTGATCGATCGTTTTCAAGACAGAGCTTGCTGAATGCAAAGAAACACTGTATTCACTGCTTTGTCCGCCAAAGACAATCCCTAATTTATACTTTCTCATAATATATCTCCTTTAATAATGCGATTATTTCTTCCATTTTCATGGCGCGTGAACCCTTGAATAGGATGGCAACATCCTGATCATAATATTTGGTCAAGGATCTAGCTAGTTCCTTCTTGTCTTCAAAATAATACTTTTCTTTCGAAAAGGCCTCATAAGTGTTTTTGCTTAAAGGACCGATCGCATATAATGCATCTATATTCAAGTGTTCGGCATATAGGCCGATCGCGCGGTGCAGCTGCTTTGTTTCGGTGCCAAGATCCAGCATATCGCTTAAAACGGCGATATGTTTTTTTGCTGGCAATTGGCTAAGCGTCTTCAAAGCTGCTTTGCAACTTTCAGGGTTGGATTTATAAGTATCATCAAAAATCGTCATTTTTGCCAGGTTATAGATATCTAAACGCATCTTTGTAAAATCGATCTGCGCGAGGCGCTTTTGTATCTTTGCCACACCAATATTTAAATATTTCGCGATATAAAGAGCGAACAGGGCATTATGTGCTTGGAATTCGCCCACGCTATTTAGTTTTAAAGGCACAGAAAAAAGATTGGTCTTAAAACTCATTCCATCTTTTAGATAATCGATATCACCAAGGACCTTTACTTCGTCGTTGATCCCGACAAGGTGATAGGAAGTCAGGTCGCGCTCATTTAAGGCCTCCTTTAAGATAGGGCATGATGCATCATATAGAAACAGGCCACCTTCTTTTAAATTATCAAGGATCTCCAGCTTAGCTTGTACGATACCCTCCTGGTTTTTAAAGTTCTCTAAATGGGCGCTGCCGATCGAGACGACCATAGCGATGTCCGGTCTTGCGATCTGGCATAAATCATTGATTTCTCCTGATTTTTCCATTCCCATTTCTAAGACAACATAGTCTAAGTCTTCGTCGAAATCAAGGATGCTCAATGGCAGACCGATCTCATTATTGCGATTGCCGGGGGTTTTGGCTACCCGATACGAACCGTTTAAAAGACTGTAGATCATGTCCTTAGTTGAAGTCTTGCCATTAGAACCCGTTAAGGCAATGACTTTAGCTTTGATTCTTTGCAGATAAGCTTTAGCTAGTTGCCCCAAAGCTTGTTTAGTGTCTTTAACAAGTATATAGGGGGCGCTGGGTTTGTTCAGGTGATCTTCTTGCCAAAGAGTGACGAACTTTTTGTCTTTGATCTCCTTTACAAAATCATGACCATCGAACCTTTCCCCAATAATTGGTATAAATAGGCAGTCATCTTCGACTTCTCTTGAATCGATGACAACTTTTGTGATCTTGCGATCTAAATCTTGGTTTGAAGCGATATCTAAAAGATCATAAACATCTTGAACTGTCCAATTTAACATATTTACCTCAAGTCCCAATTATAACACGATTTATGAAGACAAAAGGGGCGACTTTTGTATAATGTTATTTGTATGAGCATGATTTTTGTCGATATCGATGGCACGCTCATCGATACAGTCCACAACTTATTAAGGCCAAGCGAAAAAACAAAGATGGCCTTTGAAAAACTTCGACTCAATGGTCATCGGGTCTTTATTGCTTCGGGTCGTGCCTTGGTCTTGATCGATCATACGATTTTAGAATTAAAACCCAGCGGTCTTATTACCTGTAATGGAGCTAAAGCCTATTATGATGATAAGACCATTAGCGAAGTATCTTTTTCTTTTGAAGAATTGGCGATTTTAAATCAGGTCAAAAAGGAAACGAATAGTGTCCTCTATCTTGAAAGTGATGAAAAGATCTACTGTAGCGATCTCAACGATCCTTTACATCAAACGTTTGTTGAATATTGGCGACTTAATTGTTCCTACTTGCCCTTTGAAGATCAGCCAAGATCCGATATTCATATTGCAATGATGTTTTTCACGTCGAAAGATCTGGCTCAAAAAGCAAAACAAGTTCTAGAAGCTAATTTTGATATCCGTTTTCATGCCTCTGGTCTTTCTTTTGACGTCAACATCAAAGGTGTCTCTAAGGCTAGTCCGATCCAAAAGTTACAAGAATTATACCCAAATGAACAAACGCTGGCGATCGGTGATGGGGAGAATGATCTTGAAATGCTGGAGGCAACAGATTTTGCGATCGCAATGGGCAACGCTTGCGAAAGTCTTAAAGCGAGGGCCGATTTTATAACTTCAGCGGTTTTAGATGAAGGTTTTTATGAGGCTATGGTGAAAGTAGGGCTCTTTTAAAGATCCGACGTGCTATAATTTAAATAAGCTATAGGGAGGAAAACTATGATTATACAAAGCAAACGTGTTTGGGTTTTAGGACAATTTATTGAAGCCCAACTAGACATCGAAGATGGCAAGATCGTGAATGTCTTACCATATAACAGCAAGGAAGCCACAGTCGATTATGGAGACAAGCGTATAGTGCCTGGTTTTATTGATGTTCATACGCATGGCGCCTATGGTTTTGATACTAATGATGCAAACGAAGAGGGCCTGAGACATTGGATGAAAAATATTGTGGGCGAGGGTGTAACGGGCATCTGTCCCACAACGATCACGCAATCCAAAGAAGTTTTGACTAAAGCGGTAGCTAATGTCGCTAAAGTTTATGAAGAAGGTTATGAAGGTGCTGAAATCCTCGGCATTCACTTTGAAGGGCCCTATCTTGATATGGTTTATAAAGGGGCTCAACCAGAAGAATACATCGTCAAAGGGACGATTGAAGAATTTGAGCATTATCAAAAGGCAGCTCATGGGCTTATCAAGATCGTGACGATTGCTTGCGAACATGATGATGATTTTGTTTTGACCAGGTATTTAGCAACGCATGGGGTCGTTCCTTCAATTGGACATAGTGGTGCAACTTATGAAGAGGCTTTGATGGCTGTTGCCAATGGCGCTCGCTCTATGACTCACGTCTATAATGGAATGTCACCTTTCAATCATCGAAAGAACGGTCTAGTAGGTGCAGCTTATCGTTTGCGTGATACTTTTGGCGAGATCATCTGTGATGGCAACCATTCAACACCGGCCGCTTTAAATAACTATTTTATGTCCAAGGGACGCGATTATGCCGTCATGGTTACCGACGCTCTCATGGTCAAGGGCTTGGAAGTAGGTACAAAAGTCATTTTTGGTGGCAACGAAGTAGAACTATATCCCGATGGTTCGGCACACCTTACTTCGACAAAGGGCCTAGCCGGATCGACCTTACGCATGAACGAGGGATTGAAAGTCTTGGTTGAAAAGGCTTTAGTGCCATTTGATTATGCAATCAACGCTTGCACGATCAATCCAGCTCGCTTAATTGGTGTCGATGATCGCAAGGGTAAATTGGTGGCAGGCTATGACGCCGATGTCGTCGTTTTAAATGATGATTATAGCGTAGCGCAAACTTATACGAAAGGTATCGCCCGCCTTTAATATCTGTGGTACAATATAAAAATAAAGGAGTGAATAATTATGGGTTTTGGAGAAAAAATTAAAAATTTTATCGCCCCGATCGAAGATGAAGAAGAAATGAATCTATCCGAAAGTGAAACGGATACTTTGACCCAATATGAGGCACCAAAGATCGAAGGAGCCACTAATAAGATCGCTGCTAATACGAATATCGTCTTGTTTGAACCAAGACAGTTTGAGGAAGCGCAAGAAATTGCTTCGCATATCAAACAAAAAAGAGCTTGTGCAATCAATTTACATCGGATGCCCAACGAATACCGTCAAAGAATCATCGATTTCTTAAGTGGCGTCATCTTTGCCTTAGAGGGATCAATTAATAAAGTCGGCGATAATGTCATTTTGTGTTCGCCTAAGACCATGCCGGTCGGCGGTGAGATCACTCTAGGTGATAATGAGCGATAATACTAGCTTTTCATTTTGACTTGTGGCATAATATTCGCATAAGCGATGCCTAAGACAGGCTCTCTGGTCGAGTGGTCAAGCGAGACACGGTTGGTGTGAGGTGTTACCTTAAATTAGAGAGATATCACTTAGAAGCTGTGGCGAAGAAAAGCGTCACCGTTACTCGCGTTAAGAGTTTGAGCAAGAAATTAAGGTGGTACCTCGCCCTTCAGGCGACCTTGGTAGCACCTTTTTTAGTGGAGGGAACAAGATATGGACTACAAAGACACGTTAAACATGCCCCAGACGGACTTTGAGATGCGGGGTAATCTACCCAAAAAAGAACCTTTGATCTTAAAGAGATGGGAAGAAAATGATCACTATGCCAAATTATTAAAAAAGAACGAAGGTCATGAAAGCTTTGTTTTACATGACGGGCCACCCTATGCCAACGGCAACCTGCACGCTGGTACAGGCATGAACCGCAGTATCAAAGACATTATCGTCCGTTCTAAAGCGATGATGGGTTATTATACGCCTTTTTTTCCAGGTTGGGATACTCATGGTTTGCCGATCGAAAATGCGGTCCAAAAATTAGGAGTTGACCGCAAAAAAGTATCACCGAGCGAATTTCGGCAAAAATGTGAGGAATATGCTCACGAGCAAATCAAAACGCAAATGGCGACCGAGAAACGCCTAGGACAAGTCGCTGATTATCAACATCCTTATATCACTCTGCAAAAAGGGTTTGAAGCGCGTCAGATCCGTTCCTTTGCCAAGATGGCCTTAGATGGCATGATCTATCAAGGACTCAAACCGATCTATTGGTCGCCTTATCAAGAAACAGCGATCGCTGACAGCGAGATCGTTTATTTTGATCGCAAGGATCCGACTATCTATGTAACTTTTGACGTCTCAGATGGCAAGGGCATCTTGCAAGGAGATGAGAAGTTTGTCATTTGGACGACGACACCCTGGACGATCCCAGCTAATCTTGCGATCTGTTTGAATCCTCGCTTTACTTATGCCGTCGTTAAAACCCAAAAGGGCAAGCTTATCGTACTGGATTCGATGGTTAAAGATTTGATGGCTAAATTTGAACTTAAAGAGTATGAGGTCATCAAAACTTACCGCGGGGAGGATCTTGAAGGGATCCGCGTCAAACATCCATTTTATCCAGAACGCGACAGCGTGATCATCTTGGGTGAACATGTCACCGATGAAGACGGTACAGGTTGTGTTCATACAGCTCCCGGTCACGGTCTTGATGATTTCTATGTCGGACAAAAATACGGTCTTGCGGCTTTCTGTCCAGTTGATGAGAAGGGTTGTTTGACCAAAGAAGCCGGTGATTGGCTTGAAGGAAAATTCGTTCTCGATGCCAACAAAGATGTCACTTTAAAACTAGATGAATTAGATCATCTTTTAAAGATGGAATGGGTGACACACTCCTATCCTCATGATGACCGTCTTAAAAAACCAGTTATCTTTAGAGCGACGGTACAATGGTTTGCCTCTATCGAAAAGGTCAAGGACGAATTGTTAAAGGCGATCAAGGACGTCAAGTGGCTCAACTCTTTTGGTGAGGTGCGCTTGACTAATATGATCAAGGATCGCAAAGACTGGTGTATTTCAAGGCAACGCCTTTGGGGCGTCCCGATCCCGATTATCTATAATGAAGATAATTCGCCGATTATCGATAAGGACGTCTTTGAACATATTGCTCAGTTATTTGAGGAATACGGATCTAATATCTGGTTTGAAAAAGATGCCGCCGAGCTTTTGCCGCCAGGTTTTAAAGATGAGCGTTCACCACATGGCGTTTATCGCAAAGAAACCGATATTATGGATGTTTGGTTTGACTCGGGTTCAAGTTACAATGAATTGATTGCGCGCGGCTTAAAATATCCCTGTGATCTATATTTTGAGGGCAGCGACCAGTATCGTGGCTGGTTTAATTCATCTTTGATCGTTTCAGTTACTAATCACGGGCATGCTCCTTATAAGGCAGTTTTATCACATGGCTACGTTTGTGATTCTAAAGGCGAAAGGATGCATAAGTCAGTTGGTAATGTCGTTAATCCGATGGATGTCATCGACAAATACGGCGCGGATATCTTTAGACTTTGGGCAGCGACGGTCGATTTTAAAGCCGATATGCGGATTGGTGACAGCAACCTTAAGCAAGTCAGTGAACATTACCGCAAGATCCGTAATACTTTCCGCTTTATGTTAGGCAATATCGACCCCGCCGACTTTGATTATCAAAAGGAAGGTTTAAAATACGAAGAACTGACTAGCTTTGATCAGTATATTCTTTGTCTTTTGGATGAAGTCAATGAGAAGGCGATCAAGGCTTATGACGAGTATGACTTTGTTCAAATGAGTCAGATCTTGACCAATTTTATGACGAATGAGCTTTCTTCCTATTATCTAGATTATGCAAAAGACATTCTCTATATTGAAAAAGTCGACAGTCTGCGAAGAAGACAGGTCCAAACGGTCATTTATGAATGTGTCGATACCTTATGTAAATTATGGTCGCCTGTTTTAGTCTTCACAATGGAAGAAGTTCATGATAACTATGGTGATAAAGAAACTTCGATCCACGAACTGCACTTTAACGAAGTTAAGCACTACGCCAATCAGAAATCCCTAAAGGAAGACTTTGCGCGTTTGAATTTAATGCGCAATGATGTCTTAAAGGCTTTGGAAGAGGCAAGGCAAGATAAAGTCATCGGTAAATCATTAGATGCCCATGTCTTATTACATTTAAGTGCTGAAGATCAAAAGTTATTAGAAAAACATTTTAAAGGCTACGAAAAACAGTGGCTCATCACTTCTGAAGTCTCTTACAGCGATTCTAAACAAAAGGCTTATGAGACGATCGAGGTCGGGGTCCAAAAAGGAGAGGGCCATGTCTGCCCCCGCTGTTGGAATTTGACCAAGAGCGATCATGAAGACGGGCTGTGTGATCGTTGTCACAATATCTTGAATTCGTAAAAAGATGGCTTTAAAACCATCTTTTTTATATAATTAAGCTATATGAAGTGCCATATTATCAACAAGACCCCTGCCAAGGTATACCAGGATTACTATAAAGATCTGCGCCTTTATTTCAAAAAGACTTTTAAGACCTTAAAGATCGAAGGAAATTACGAGATATCCTTGATCTTAGTCGATGCCGATATGATTCAAACAATCAATCGCGACTATCGCCATATCGATCAAGCGACGGATGTTTTATCCTTTGCTGAAATCGATGGCAATGACGAAGATGCTTTCATTGACGATACGATCTATCTTGGCGATATCTTCATTAATGTGGAAAGGGTCAAGTCTCAAGCCAGGGATTATGGACATAGCGAGCGAAGAGAATTGATCTTTTTGTTCATCCATGGTCTTCTACACTGCTTGGGTTATGATCATCTCGAACCAGAGGATGAAGCAATAATGATCGCTAAACAAAAAGCGATTTTGGGAGATTTGACTTGAAGAAGTTCAAGGTTGCCTTTTCTGGTCTTTTTTATGCTTTGAAGCATCCTGCGGTTTTGCTACAGGTTATTTTAGGTATCTTGGCAATCGCTGCCGGTTTTGTCTTAGACCTAAACTATTTGGAGTGGTTGTTTTTTATCGTCGCAATCGCCTTGGTGATCAGTTTAGAGATCGTCAACACCTGTATCGAAAGGCTTTGTGATTTTGTAGAGATCAAGTATAATGACAAGATCAAAGTCATTAAGGATATGAGTTCTGCTGCAGTTTTATTGGCTGCCTTAGGCGCCTTAATGATCGCTTTGATTATTTTGTTTAATAAGTTAGGGGGATAAAGATGAAAGATTATCAATTTCTAATCGACGAGGCCTTTAAGGCTTTAGAAAATGCCTATGTTCCATATTCTAACTACCCGGTTGGCGCTTGTGTCTTATGCAAGGACGGAAACATGTTTTATGGTTGCAATATTGAAAATGCTTCTTATGGTGCGACTAATTGCGGAGAAAGGACAGCCATCTTTTCATGTTATGCCAACGGTTATCGAAAAGATGAGATCGAGGCGCTTGCCATTGTCAGCAAGGGCAAAAGGATCGGTACGCCCTGTGGCATTTGCCGCCAGGTTTTAAGCGAATTGCTGAACCAAAATAACCCGATCATTTTAGCGACCAAGGATGAAGTTATGGTCACAAACATCAAAGAATTATTACCCCATCAATTCTCAAGCGAGGATCTAAAGTGAAAAGCGGATTTATTGCGCTGAGCGGTTTGCCTAATGCGGGTAAATCATCGCTTTTAAACGCGCTTTTAAAAGAAGAAATCGCTATCGTCTCACCTAAGGCCGAGACGACCCGCAACGCCATCATCGGTGTTTTAAATCACGAAGAAAATCAGATGATCTTTTTAGACACGCCTGGCATGCATGAAGGGGCGAGCACACTTTCTGCCTTTATGAATAAAGAAGCTTTTAAACAAGCTGATGGCGCCGATATTATTTTTTATCTTGTCGACTCTAAAAAAGGCTTGAATAAAGATGACGAAGCCAATCTCAAGATCCTGTTTTCTTATGAGCGACCGCTCTTTTTGATTCTGACCAAGATCGATCTCATCTCAAAAGATCTGCTGATAAGAAGGATCGCATACGCTGGTGAAAAATATGATTTTGCCGAGATTATCCCGATCAGCGCGAAGGAAAATGAGAATCTAGAAGAACTTTTAAAAACAGCAGCAACTTATTTTAAGGACGAGGTCATCTATTATCCTCAAGATTATAAGACCAGCGCCGATCAGACATTCCGCACATCCGAGATCATCCGCCTGGCCATTCTTGCGAATTGCGATAAAGAGGTACCTCATCTTGTCGCTGTCAAGATCGACTCATTCAAAGAGACCGCAAAGCGCGTATATTTAGAGGCCACGATCGTCTGTGCCAAAGATAATCACAAGGCGATCATTATTGGTCACTCGGGCAAGATGTTGCAGAAGATCAATTATGCATCCTGCAAAAAATTAAGGGAACTTTACCAAAAGAAAGTCTTTTTGTCACTATTTGTCAAAGTCGAGCCGGATTGGTTTAACTCGCGCCACAAGCTGATGGATCTAGGTTATTTTATCGACAAAAATGATTAAAACATTAAAGGGCCTTGTCATCAGCGCAAATGATTTTCGTGAAAAAGATGTCATTTTGACGATCTTGTTGGAAGATGACCGGCTTAAATCTTTGATCGTGAAAGGCGCTAAAACGATGACATCACATTCAAGGGCAGCCATCTTGCCCTATACACTTTGTGAGTTCGTTTTTGATGATAGCGAAGTCAAAGACTTGGCGATCTTGAAGTCTGCTCATTTGATCAAATCCTATTTTAGTACAAGCGATCTTTATCAAAATGCAGCTCTAGCTTTGATTGGCGAACTTACATGGCGAATCGAAGAAAGAGATGTTCTCAGTTTTGATTTGACGCAAGTTTGTTTTGACTTGTGTAAAGAAAACGCCATTTTAGCGCCGACTTTTTATCTAGCTCAGCTTTTAAAGGCGCTGGGGCTTAGTCCGATGGTCGATCATTGCGTGATCTGCGATGAGCTAAAAGTAGTTGGTCTGAATAATCATGAAGGGGGCTTTGTCTGCCATAAACACGCCTTAAAAACTGATTGCCTAGCGGTGGAGCGCTTAAAGAAATTCCGCCTTTTGAATCGCTGCCCGCCTGATCAGGTCGCGCTTATTAAAAAACAGGACTTTGACTTTTCTGATTTTCTTCTAGAAGCGGAATTTTTCTTTTATCACGTCGACCTCAAGCTAAAAGCTTATGACTTTTTTAAGTCTTTATTTAAATAGTTATAAATTGTATAATAGTTGCGATTAGGAGAATAAAAAAATGAATAAATATAGTTTTGAAGAAATTGTTAATCATCTCAAAAGCAGTGGTTTTGTCTATCAAGGTTCCGAAATCTATGGCGGTTTGGCAAACTCTTGGGACTTTGGGATCTTAGGTGCCAGTCTGAAAAAAAATATCAAAGATCTATGGTGGCAAGAGTTTATCGTCAAAAATAGGTATAATGTGGGCATTGATGCCTCCATTTTGATGAACCCCAAGACTTGGGAAGCGACCGGTCACTTAAAAGGTTTTAGCGATGCCATGGTCGATTGCCGTTCTTGTAAATCTCGCTATCGTGCTGACCAGCTGATCGAAGAGGCCTGTGGTATCAGTGCTGATGGTTTAAGCAAC
>CALVCF010000037.1 GCA_944325935.1 uncultured Erysipelotrichaceae bacterium
TGCCATATGGCAACTCAGAACTACTTATTAAATTGCCATAAAACTCTGCTCCTAATCCATTGCCAAATAGTGTAAATTCTTTAAATATCAGCATGATTTGTTTAATTCTAATGTTATTTCCGTAGTCCGTCGGATCAAATATTCTGTATACAATACCACCGCTAATATAAGAAAAAATTGAAAAAATCGCAGTCAATATTGTAAAAATAAATAATAAACAAGCAATAGTTTTCCTTCTTAATGAAAATTTCTTAATTATTATAAAAATCAAAGATATTAGTATTGTATATATATATGCCAACTGGAAGCCTCCTTGTTTTATGCAAGCAAAAATCGCTATAGTGCCTAAAACAAAAACAAAAATATAGATTAATATTTTTTTTATACATTTTGTAAAAATTATTCCATATAGAGAAAAACCTATAGATATAAATATGAGCATTTGCCTGGTATATAACACATTGTAATTGCCCGAAGCATAATCATTTACCAATGGAATTCTATCTGTTAAACCAGTCCTAAAATAATACAAATCTAGATAAGCCATTATTGTTAATGCAGAGCTTATTATAGAAGCAATCATCAAAAGTTTAGCTAATTTTGTTTTATTCGGTTTTATGTTTAAAAATACCACAAAATACACATAAACTGCCATTCCAGCAAAATTTCTTATAATAAATACTAAATTATTACCATTTATAATCCCTTTTGCAAAACCATAAACCCAACACAAAAAAATAATTAGCCACTGAATAGAGATTACTTTGTTATTACTAGAATATAAAGCGATTTTACTTTTATGAATTATTTTATTTATAACAAAAATCAAGATTGATAAAAAAGTTAGTGCATAGATGACGGTTGTATCTTCTATAGGTAAAATTAGAATAACAAATAGAAATATATATAGATTATAATTGTCTATTTTGTTTTCCATAAATATTCCAAAACTCCCTTTACTATATTTAAACGAAATTCAACTTTACTAATAAAGCTTCCCTCTTTTGACATATTATCACCATGAATTCTATGGCCTATCAAAATATCATCTATAAATATTGATGACTTATTAATTTCAGATATTATTCCTATCCATTGATCATGAGAGATAATACCGTTTGGAAAAAAGAAATTATTATTTAAGAATTCTTTTTTGAATGCCATACAGCATCCCCAATAGCAACTAAACATAACATTCCTCATAACTCCATGATGAAAGTTAATGAATTTTTCCTTGATAATATCATCATTATCATTGAATAAGTACATATTATGAAGAGCTACTTTATATTTATTATTTTGTTCTAAACCATTCTTGACGGTTTCTATTTTTCTATCCATCCAAATATCATCTTGATCTGATAAAAAAATAATATCTCCAGTCGCTTGTCCAATTGCAAAGATAAAATTCCTTACAAAACCTTGTTTTGGACCTTGAAATAACTTTATTTGATGATACTTTTGCATGAAAGAATGAATTATGCTTATGGTTTGATCTTCTGACCCATCATCAGATATAACCAATTCATCTTCGCCGGACATCTGAGATAATATACTTTCCAGTTGTTTTGATATATACTTCTCCCCGTTGTACGAACACATTACGACAGAAATCATTTTTTATCTCTCCAACGTGCTAATTCAGTTTTTACTAACGGCACTTCAAGTATTTTATTTTTGACTTCCTCTATATTCATTAATTTGGTGTTATTGGAATTAAACTGTGCTAGGCTTGATTTTTCCATACCTTCTGAGAAATATTTATCGTAGTTGAGGTCTCTTTTGTCAGCAGGCACGCGATAGAAATTACCCATATCGATCGCATGAGCACATTCCTCATCTGTTAATAGAGTTTCATACATTTTCTCGCCATGTCTAATTCCAATGACTTTTACTTCATTATCTGCATCAAATAACTCTTTAACTGCATTTACCAAAGTATCAATAGTACAAGCCGGGGCTTTTTGGACTAAGATATCGCCACTCTCACCATTTTCAAATGCAAACAACACTAGATCAACAGCTTCTTCTAATGTCATGACAAATCTGGTCATTGATGGTTCTGTTACAGTTAAGGGATTACCTTCTTTAATTTGATTAATAAATAGTGGTACCACAGATCCTCTTGATGCTAAGACATTTCCATATCTCGTGCATATAATCTTTGTTTTCTCTGGATCCACGGTTCTAGATTTAGCGACAATGACTTTTTCCATCATTGCCTTCGATGTACCCATTGCGTTAACTGGATACGCTGCCTTATCAGTAGAAAGACAGACTACCTTCTTAACCCCATACTCAATAGCTGCTGTTAATACATTTTCCGTTCCAAGCACATTGGTTTTAACGGCTTCGATTGGAAAAAACTCACAAGAAGGCACTTGTTTTAAAGCTGCAGCATGGAAAATATAATCAACCCCGTGCATTGCATTCCTGACTGATTGGATATCTCTAACATCTCCAATATAAAACTTAAGTTTTTGATAACTTTCAGGATACTTAGCTTGATACTCATGACGCATATTGTCTTGTTTAAGCTCGTCTCTTGAGAAAACTCTGATTTCTTTAATATCCGTATCTAAAAATCTATTCAACACAGCATTGCCAAAAGAACCAGTTCCTCCAGTGATCATTAATGTTTTACCTTTGAAATCTGACATACTCCCTCCATATAACTCTCTAATTTATTAATTAACGTAGACTTTTCAAAATATTTATTTGAATACTTTAAAGCATTTAAAGACATTTCTTTTCTTCTGTTGCTATCTATTTTTTTGATCTTTTCAACCGCATTAATCAAACCTTCTACCGAAACATCATCCGTACAAACGCCCATATCCCCTTCGGAGATAATTTTTTTTGATACTCCTTTTACACAAGCGAGAATCGGACAAGCACATGCAATATAAGTCTGAAGTTTTGCAGGTATGGTCATATCAAAAACTGGATTTGGTTTTAATATCAAAAGGGCATACGATGCTTCTTCTAAAATGCATGGAATCTTTTCTTCTTCAACAAAACCATGGAACTTAACATATTTTTCCAGATTATTTTTCTTAACGGCATTTTCTAATTCTTCTCTTTTTCGGCCGTCACCAGTAAGATGAAAAACTACGCTATCATCGCGCATTTTTTTTGTCGCCTCCACAACCAGGTCTAGACCTTGGGCTTCACCGATATTTCCTGTAAAAACAACATTGATTTTGCTATTGTCGAAAACTTTGATATCATCTTTTTTTGTGCTCTTTCTAACTAAAGAATATTGTGGCCAATATACTACCTTATCTTTGTTAGCTACTCGATTTTGAATATTAGAGATAAATGCAGGACTTGAAGCCAATATCAAATCTGTATACTTATAGATATGATTTACTAATTTTCCAATTGCTCCATTAACTATCGGATTATCTATTCCAGTTACGGCTACAACATTCTCTGGCCATAGATCCTGAACGTTCATTATGACCGGAATATTTCTTTTCTTTTTTAGTTTTATCGCTGGTAAGGCAACTGTGATTGGAGAAACTTCAAACACATATATCAGATTATATTCTTTATTTAACTTGCAGATCCTTTTGTTCGCGTTATGTACGAAACTTAAATAGTTTCTAACTAAGTTAACTGCCCCTTTGTGCCTAGCCCTTAATGGAACACGATAGATGTTGATTCCATTCCAACGTTCGTCTTCGTCTCCCTTGAAACTATATCCTTCGTAATATTCGCCTTTGGGATAATTTGGTTTACCTGTCAGCACATCTACATCATGACCTCTATTTTTCAACTCTAAAGCCAGGCCATTGATACGGAAATTCTCTGGATAGAAGTATTGGCTAACGATCAATATCTTCATCCTTCTGTCTCCCTGATTGATTCCTTAAACGAATAGGTATTATAGTTATCTTTATATTTAGATAACTCTTTATCTATTGTTAGGTTGCCAAATACTTTATTGACATAAGTATTCATATTGAATAGTTTTATTAAAGGATTAAAGATCGATGTAAAAATAATCTTGTGATTGTTTAATAAAGCTATTTCTTTTACCAGTTCTTTTGAAGATACATAATCCCTGTTTTGTGGTAAGAAGATACCTGATTCTTGATTATTAATCATCAATCTTACAAACTCCAAGAGATTTCCAAGGTACAACATGCTTCTCTTATTTTCTAAAGTAGGGAATATAGGTGTCTTCTTGGCAAACTTTGCAAGTAAAGGATAATTGCCTTTAGATTTTTTACCATAGATCATTGGCGGTCTAATGATACATACTTTGAACGTTTCATCTTCTAAAGGTCTAATTTTTATTTCAGCCTGCTTTTTAGAGTCGCCATAGAAGTTATCTGGTGTTAAAGGTGTATCTTTAGTAATGATTCTATCTTTCCCGATCTCACCACTTCCATAAACGATGATCGAAGACATAAAAATAAATTGTTTAACCTTCGATTTCTTAGCCTTTAAAGCCGTTTGATATGCTAGTTCGGTATTTATTTGGTAATAGAAGTCTCTTTGTGATTCATCTGGTGTTGAGTGTGCCAAACCCGCCACATGATAGACGACATCATACTTAGAGAAGTCATATTCTCGCCAAGATCCATCGACCATATCTAACTCATCTACTTCGTATTGACCTTTAAAATTGTTTAAAAGGTACTCTTTAAAGTGAGTACCGATATATGATCCTTTTCCTGTTATTAATACTCTAATCATCGCCTTTATTCATACTCCCTGTTCCTCCTTCAACGACTCCTTCATGTTTTAAGACAGAGGCGATAGTTAAAAAGAAACACTTTATATCTAAGCCAAAAGATAGATGTTCAACATAATAGCCATCTAATTTAGCTTTAACATCGATCTCTAATTCATCTCGCCCATGGATTTGGGCCCATCCCGTCAATCCTGGTCTTATATCATTAGCCTTATACTTATCTCTTAATTCAATAAGATCTTCTTGGTTATATAAGGCAGGTCTTGGTCCAATAATAGCCATCTCACCTTTAATAATATTTATAAGTTGAGGAAGTTCATCTAAAGAGGTCTTTCTTAAAAACTTGCCGATCTTCGTAATGAAGGCATCGGGGTTATTAAGCATATGCGTAGGCATATCCTTAGGTGTATCAGTATACATCGTCCTGAACTTATAAATATTAAAGTAAGATTTGTGGATTCCTACTCTTTTCTGTTTAAAGAAAACAGGACCCTTAGAATCTAACTTTATAAGTAGCGCTATCACAATAAAAACAGGACTTAAAATAATAAGTCCTATCAACGATAAGATAAAATCAATTAATCTTTTAAAACACTTTGAATACATAAATCCCCTATATCTTCCGTAACTTTTACGCCGTCGCCTATTACACAATTGTTTCCTATCTTAATAAGATCATTAGTCATTGCTTTTGGTCTTATAACAGTACAAGCATATATTAAGTTATAAGCTCCAATACAGGAATCATGACTAATAATGGAGTTAGATGAAATAATGCTTCCTATATTGATCTTGGCTTTATTTTCAATCACTACACCAGGATAAATAAGCAGCCCCTTTGCAAGCATGGCATCATTAGAAATAAAGGCACTAGGATCGATGATATTTCCTAATTTATCTCCATCAATCTTTTCCATTAATTCTTTTCTTAATTTATTGTTTCCTAAGGCAACATATACATAATCAAAAGAATCAATGAATCTTCCTAGTTCTTCAAGCTTTCCAATTACTTCTTCATCTTTGCTTACGTCGTCTAGAAACTTGATCTCACTAAAAACATTCATCCTTAAGGCGATGTCTTTAGCACATCTACCAAGCCCGCCGCATCCAATAATCAATAACTTCTGCATTTTTTAACTCTTTGATATAATCTCCAAACCAACACTCGCTGATATCGTTTGGTTTAAGAATGACATTTCAATGATCGCTTTGCGCTTATGACGATCAATCTTTTTGATCAGTCCCTCTCTTCCTTTTAAAGGACCACTTTCAATAATGACCTTATCATTCACAATAAAACCATAAGACATATCGATCCTGTGGTTCTCCTTGGCAAAATCTTCTAAAAATAAAACTTCTTCATCAGAAATAGGGTAGATGATCTTTTCTTTTCTTCCCACAACTTTTGTAAGATCTGGAACATTATTAAGTTCTGTGTATAATTCATCTACTTTATCTGATATGGCAAAGACATATCCCTTAAATAGGATCTCTTGGAACATATGCCATTCCCCTTTATATTTCTTATTTCTTATAATATATGGGATAAAACAATCCTTCAAAACTTCATTACTAATAACTTGTTTACAAGCTTTCGCAATCTTCTCTTCGTGATTGGTCCTTACCTGAATGACATACCAGTTACTCATTTAGATACCTCCAAAGGGCAGGATTCACCTATTCACGACCTTTAAGTGAACGATAAGCCTATGACCATATCTTTTTTAAAACGCGACAAAGCGACGATTTTAAAGAAAGATAATCCTGTCTAATCAGTGATGATAAGATCTAGTAAGGTCTCTTTGATCTTATCATTGGAAACAGCAGGATCCAATAATCCTTCAAGCGTCTGTAAACGCTTTTCAATATCGGCCCGTGAGATCTTCATGATCTGGTTTTCAAAGATCAGATCATTCTTGGTCTTCACGAAGGTCTCGGCATCAAGATGTAACTCTTCGAACATCTTTTCGCCACGTCTTAGACCTATCTCGACGATATCGATATCCTTATAGGGCTCTAGCCCGCATAATCTTATCATTTTTTCAGCCAAATTGATAATTTTTACGGGTTTTCCCATGTCAAGAACGAAAATTTCACCTTTATCGGCATAATAACCAGCCTGTAAGACTAACTGAGCCGCTTCAGGTATAGTCATAAAATAGCGTACGATATTGCGATCAGTAACCGTTACCGGACCGCCTTCTTCAATTTGTCTTTGGAAAATTGGAATGACTGAACCATTTGATCCTAGAACATTACCAAAGCGTACCGCTGCCATCTTAGTGACGCCATTATCCCCAAAGGATTGTAGGATCATCTCCGTCATGCGCTTTGAAGCGCCCATGACATTGGTGGGATTGACGGCCTTATCGGTCGAGATCATGATAAAGCGTTTAACTTTATTGACAATACAGGCTTCAATGACATTCTTAGTCCCAAAGACGTTATTTTTGATGGCTTCAATGGGTCGTGTCTCCATTAAAGGAACGTGCTTATGAGCGGCAGCGTGATAGACGATATCAGGCTTTTCTAACTTAAATAAATGATCAAGAGCCTTATAATCACGAATCGATGCAACATAAGAGATAATGACGATATTTTTATCGATCAGCCCATGACCTTGCATATCATTGAAATCTCTTTCTAACATATACAAGCCGTTTTCATTGATATCTAACATCAATAGTCTGCTGGGTCTGAACTTAATGATCTGACGGCATAGCTCGCTACCGATCGAACCACCGGCTCCAGTAACTAAGACTACTTTATTAGTAATATAAGAAGAGACTTCGCTTTGATCTAAGTGGATCTCCCCACGCCCTAAAAGATCTTCGATCCTGATCTTGGCTACCGGATTGACCTTCTTGCCAGGGGAATCGACCATTTCTTCATTCATGATCTCAAGGCTTAGACCGATATCATGACATTTATCGACGATCTCATTTAAGGTCGATTTATCAAGACTTGGTATCGCCACGATCGCTAATTCTAAGTCATACTCATCTTTTAAGATATTGAGATCATCGACCGTTCCCAAAACCTTATAACCCATAACGACTTTATTCTTTTTTAAGTCATCGATGAATCCAATGACGCGATAACCATAGGCAGGATTTTGTAAGATCTCTCTTAAAAGAATCGTCCCGCCATCGCCAGCGCCGATGATGACTGTGTTTTTACCTTCGCCATTTTTTAAACTAGATCTTCGATATAGTCTGTAACAAGCTCTTGATGTAAACATCAACATCGTCGATATCAACATGGCGATCACTTCAACACTCAAGAAATAAGCGAAGCGATCAGGGAAGCCAAGCCATGAAAAAATGACCAGGATAATGGTAGCTAAAATATTAGAGATCCCGATCCTGATCACTTCATTGACACTGATATATTTCCATAAAGAACGGTGGATCTTTAAAGAGATAAAGATGGCCGCAAAGATTGCCAAAACAAGAATACCTGCCAGAGCATATTTCCAGAAATCATAATACTCTGGGAAGACATACGAAAAGTTGTTTTTGATATAAAAAGCTACAATATAAGAAAGAGCCACCAAAACAAGATCACAGCTCAGCATGATCATTTCACGATGTCTTCGATAAAAGCGGTTATGTATAATTCTATCTATTAATCCTATCTGCATAAATTCACTTGTAGTAATAACATCCCC
>CALVCF010000038.1 GCA_944325935.1 uncultured Erysipelotrichaceae bacterium
AAAGATAACTATTTTATTAGTGCTTATTTTGGTTGGCGTAGTCGTGTATGCAGGCTATTCCATTGCAAAACCATACATACAACAATATATCGGCAAACAAGGTAATGCTGCTTTAGAATCTTTAAAGATCGGAGAAACCTATACATACTCTGAAGAACAAAAAGAAAAATTTAGACAAAAGGCTACTGAACTTATGGAAAAGCAAGTAGCAGAAAAGGATCTAAAACCGGGAGAAATTTATCTTTTAAAGGAAGCATTAAACAAGGATAGAGAACTATTACTTGAAATGTACGAAGAATTGGAGAAAGATGGTATTTATAGTACACAGGAAGAAATTGATTCCACAACAAACTTTGAATCGTATGAATATAATTCTAATCTCTCTTCTATGATTCAATTTTCAAGTTTTTATGAACCTGCTAATTTTACTTCTGAAGGTATAATAAAAAATTGGGAATACTATGGTGACAAAATGACTACCGGAAATTATTTCAACAGTGATCTCTCGCTGAAAATTCCATCATTGTTTTATGGCTATCTTAGCATTGATAATGCCTACGGGCTAAACTATAAATATAAAGATGACTATCAAGAAAAATTCAATAATTTTGTCAACATAATGAAGGGGCTCGACGATAAATTTAAAAATTCTGCTAATGGTGAACTCTTGGAATTTCTCTTAGATATCAGCGACGAGAATAATACTTACACAACAAGGGATTTACAAGTCATCAATTCATCTATAGACGAAATAGAGAATAACGCTGTTGGGAATGACTATTATCGTTTGTACGAATTGTTAAAAGAAAATAGCCAGAATTCAATGAATGCTCTAACAAATTATATACAATTAATGCCAAGTAATTTTGATATCATGGGTAATAACATAACATCTAAGGCATCAATCTCAAACCAATCATTGCATTGTGAATTATATCCAGATAAATATAATTATTTCAAGGAAAACAGTAATTACTACATTACTTATGTTCCATCATCTGTTACCAAAATAGGTAATCATTCCTATTTAGTAGAAATAGAAGTTGATCATCCTATTGATAATCTTGGATATGCCACTATAATTAGTAATTTTTATGCTAAGGTCAAAGGAGATAACAAAGCTGTTTCTATAAACGATATTAATACCGATATTATAGTGAAGATTTCTTACAAGCAAAACAAAGAGCCTTCTTTGGGTTTTGGATTAGGAGATGTATTGCTCAATGATCATGAGTCTATTATCGGTGATAATGGAGCATCTATTTACACCAAAGGAGACTATATATGGGGAGCACAAACATCATCTGCATGGTATCCAAACGAAGAAGCATTAGTTTGGGCAAATGATTATTTCACCAAGGCAAACGAAGCATATAAAAACGATTCTTATTTTTCTATTTTTGAGACAATTTCTGAATTAGCTAAAAAATATAATGTTTCAGAAGAGGATATGATTAGCGTCATTATGTCTATTTATTACAGGAATCTTCCAGATTCTTTATAACGATATTTTAATTTATTTATAAAAAACACCTTTTTGGCATATTTTATTGTATATGAAAAGAGGTGTTTTTTTGATTAGACAACATTATAAAAAAGTGGTAGTGATATTAACTATCATATTTATTACAATATTTGTGAATACTATAAATGTTTATGCTATGGATTTGACGGGCTCTATGTCAAATAACAAAGGTCTTAAAACATGTATAGGTCCTTTAGATGCGATTACGATAACAGTAAAATCAAATGCAAAAACAGTTCCAAGTCATGTACCTGGAAATGTTTCAGATCCAGATAAATATTTCAATGCAAGCACAGGTTATTCTGGAGCTATTAATTATACCTTTAGATCTCTTGGAAGTCATTCATATTCTCGAGATATAAGCGCCACATATGGTTCTGGACGACTTGGAACATATACAACCAGTATTTCCGCATCTGCTGTTTATGATATTCAATTTGGCAGTGGGTCTGGCGGAAGATGCGAAAATAAAACCAGATGTGCAGATTCGGCAACTATTAGCAGAAGTACCTCTTTAACTTCTGTAAGATACGATGCCACAGCCCCAACATGTACGGCTAAAACCAAAAAATCATGCTATGGCCCAAATGAAACAGTTACCGCAGAAATAACTGCTCATGATGAGGGGCGTGCGGGAGCTGATGATGTAACACTAAAAAATATCCCATCATCTTCAAAAAAAGAAAACATACAGTATTATGGATAAAGCAGCAAACTACGGAAACCACTGTACGGCAAAGTGGAGCTACGATGCAATAGGCCCAACTTTCTCAGCCTATGCAAAAGGCAAAGGAACTTCCGCAAATGGATATTATAGATCATTTACAATTGGTGCTTCAAATGCTAAAGATAGCGGATGTGCGGGACTTAATTATTGTACCTCTACAACAGCATCTAAAAATGGAACTTATAATGTTTATTGTTATGATAAGGTTGGAAATTCAAGCAGTCGTTCAATTTATGTAGGCAAGATTGATAATACGGGTCCAAAATGTACAGTCAATTCCTATGGTACTTCTAATTACATCAAAAAAGGTCAAAAGGCTCATATAGTATATAACTGTTCAGATGATCAAGCCGGTTGTGCTTCGTCTACAGTAAGCGTTGATCTTAAAAATGGCGAAAAGTATCAAATGTCTGATCGTCTTGGAAATACTACATCTTGTCCGGCAGCCTCGTTCAAAGAAGATGGCACAGCCCCATCAATCACCATTACAACTACCCCAGCAGGTACTTCAGCCTTGAAACAAACCAATGGAGATGTTCAAGTCAAGATCACAGCGGCCGATTCACAATCAGGTGTAAAACAAATATGTTATACCTTATCAGGAGCAACATCACAGGGTAAGACCTGTGTAGCCGGCTCAACCGCTACATTTACAGTTAAAAATGATGGAAAGACTACTATATCAGCTGAAGCCTATTTATAGAATTAATCAATAACGATCATTCCTTTTAATAATTTATAATTTATTTGTTTTTAATAGATTGTAATTGGCTATAGTATAATTATCTGTAGTTATCGATTAACTATTAAGTATAAGCAAAGAAAGAAAGGAAAAGTGATAAAAATATATGAGCGAAATAAATGAAAATAAAATTGACGAGCAAAATATAAACGAAAAAGAACCTAAGAAGAAAAGATCCAAATTGGTCATTTTTACGGTTATATTGCTGATTGCTATAGTTGGGTATGTTGGATATAAAATCGCAAGACCTTATGTAATGACAATGTTAGGTTCAAACAGAGTTGAAACTATTGAAAAATTAGAAGTCGGTAAGACCTATGTTTATAGTGAGGAACAAAAAGCTGAATTCAGAGAAGCTGCTAATAGGCTAAAGGATAAGCAGGTAGCGGAAAGAGATCTAAAGCCCGGTGATAATTATAATCTTAAAGAGTTTTGGGACTCTTACACGGAAGCGGGATTTGTAGAAGAGGATTACGGTGGCGATAAGGGAGCTGAAGAATTTGGATATATTTCAAATTTAGAGAATCATTATAGAAGCGAAGACCGTGAAATAGTTTATTATACCGAGGACATTAATGAAGGAGTTTATTTTAATGAGGATCTTTCCTTAGCTGAACCAAATTTATTCTATGGATATACAAGCGTGGGAAATAGTTACTATGCTAAAAGAGGATTTCCCGGCGAAGAAGATAAGAAACAGAATGAGTTTGCTTTGTTTGTCAGAAATATCGAAATCTTAGACGAAAAGTATAAA
Source organism: uncultured Erysipelotrichaceae bacterium (assembly GCA_944325935.1). Classification (GTDB taxonomy): domain Bacteria; phylum Bacillota_I; class Bacilli_A; order Erysipelotrichales; family Erysipelotrichaceae; genus JAHHTG01. Next base: position 3,749 of record CALVCF010000038.1, read on the forward strand.
AATACGACAAATAATGATTTACGCGATTTCTTGCAAAAACAATATGAACAAGATTTTTATATCTTTAATATGAATAATCGAGTTTTCAATTCTATGGAAGATCTTGAAGGATATGTTATCGGTCCACAAAAATATGCTTTCTCTAAGTGGTATGGCGAAGTAAAGAAAAACTCTTCAAATGCCTTACAAACATTCTTATTTATGAAACCTCAAGAGATAAACTATAAAGGAGTTCCTTTTACATATGATGTGAATCCAAATAAGGAACTCAGTGATGTAACACTTTATCCTGAAGAATATAATAGTTTCTTTGAAAAGAATAACTATTTTGCAACCTACGTACCTCACTCCGTAACTAAAATGGAAGATGATGTTTATCTGATTAAAATAGAGGTAGATCAGGAGTTAGACCGCCTTGGTGTAGCGATGATCTTAAAAGATCTGTATTTAAATTTTGCCAAGAGCCATATTGGTGAAAACATTGAGGTAAATATCGAGGATATTAAGTTTGATGTCATGGTACAGATTCAATATAAAGACGATCTAAGCAACGGATTGGTCGTTGATTATGGCATCTATGATATCCAAAACCGAAATCAACTTTATGATATTGATGGCGAATATGCTATGGCTACAAATTCTATCATGAGTAATACAATGTCGATGTGGTTCCCTGATGAAGAAGCACAAGTATGGGTAGCTGAATACTTTGACATTGCCAAGGAAGCCTATGATAATGATTCTCATTTCTCTATTTTTGATACGATCTCGGATTTAGCAGACAAATATGATGTTCCAGAGAAAGATATGAAAAGTGTTATCATGAGTTACTACTATTTAACAGTGAGTACAATGCTTTCTTATTAACCATATCTATTAAATTAATAAAGGGAGTGTGATAAGTTTAGATCAACTTAGACTTTTTTCACACCCCTTTATTTGAATATCTAGCTATTAAGGAAGTGGCACAATGTTAAAACAATGTGTTTTATTCCTCTTCTTTTTCTCTTTCAGCTTCCTTGATGACCTTATCAGCGACCGGTTGCGGGGCTGGTTCGTAACGATCAAATTCAATCGTATAAGTACCGCGACCCTGCGTGATCGAGCGAAGTTCTGTGGCATATTTCATCATCTCAGCCATAGGTACTTCTGCCTCGATCCTTTGTTCGCCGTCATCATTCATCTCCATACCCATGATCATGCCCCGACGCTTATTGAAATCACCGATGATGGTACCGGTATATTCTTCAGGTACAAAGACAACGACTTTTCCGATCGGCTCTAGTAAGATCGGTCTAGCCTTGGGCATGCCAGCCTTATAAGCCAAACGGGCAGCTGCCTTGAAGGCAATTTCCTTCGAGTCTACTTCATGATAAGAACCATCATAGAGCGTCGCTTTGACGCCGACGACTTTATAGCCAGCCAAAACGCCATGTTGCATGCATTCTCTTAAACCAGCTTCAACAGCCGGGAAGTATTGTTTGGGGACAGCCCCGCCGAAGACTTCCTCGTCAAACACCATCTCTTCGCTATCACAGGGTTCAAATCTGATCCAGACATGGCCATATTGACCAGCGCCGCCAGATTGTTTCTTATGCTTACCCTCGGCTTCGACCTTGGCTTTGATCGTCTCGCGATATTGGACTTTGGGCTCTTTGAGGTCGATCTCGACCTTATACTTATTCTTGAGCTTATTCTTAACAACATCGATCGCCTGATCACCCAAAGCATATAAGACCTGTTCGCCTGTTTCGACATTCTTTTCAAAGCGCAGACTGGGATCTTCTTCTAGGATCCTTTGAATGGCTTGCGACATCTTATCTTCATCAGCCTTGGTCTTGGGCGAAATAGCGTAGCCAAGCTGGGCTTTGGGGAAGATGATCGGATCGTATAAGATCGGCATTTCCTTTGTTGATAGCGTGTCGTTGGTTTGTGTATACTGCAGTTTAACAACACAACCGATATCACCAGTAAAGAGCTTGCCGACCGCTACCTGGTTTTTGCCTTTGACAATATAGATCTGGTTGATCTTTTCGGCTTGTTCTTTATTGGAGTTATAGATCTGCGAGTCCGAAGTCAAGACTCCACTCATGACCTTTAAATATGAGATCCGGCCCACAAAGGGATCAATGATCGTCTTGAAGATCTGAGCCGAGAATTTCTCAGATTCATTAGTCTCCATAAGGACCTCATTTCCCGTCTTATCTTTGGCTTTGACCGTGCCTTTTTCAGCATAGTCGGGGAAATATTCGGTAATAAGATCCAATAGTCTTTCGATACCGGTCGTGTGAAGGGCACTGCCGCAATAGACCGGGCGGATATCGCCATTGCGCACCCCGATCCTTAAGCCCTTGGCCAATTCTTCTTCGCTGAAAGCTTCGCCTGAGAAGTATTTTTCCATGAGCTCATCATCAGTCATGGCGATCGCTTCGGCGATCTGATTGTAATAATCTTCCACGATATCTTTATAATCATCCGGTACATCATGAGGAGTCGACTTATCGTCATAGTACCAAGTCTTATGCCTTAAGATATTGATCGATCCTTTAACGACCCCGTTTGCTACGACCGGGACCTCGAAGGGGATGACGTTTTTACCAAAACGGTCATGAAGTTCATTATAGACTTTATCGAAAGAAGCGTGTTCCTCATCGATCTTATTGATGAAGAAGATCGTAGGCATCTTGTTTTTATTGACAAGCTTGATCGCCTTTTCTGTTCCAGTCTCTACACCATCTTTGGCACTGACGACAATGAGGGCATTATCAGCGACCGCCAGCCCCGCTAACATCTCTCCTTCATAGTCGAGATAACCAGGCGTATCGATAAAGTTGATCTTTTTATTCTTCCATTCGCAAGGCGCGATCGCCGTAAAGACCGACATCCCTCTTTTTATTTCTTCCTGGTCAAAATCAACCGTAGAGTTGCCCTCTTTGGCCGAGCCCATGCGATCGATCGCTTTGACAAAGTATTCGCTAGCTTCGACTAAGGTTGATTTCCCAGCTCCTGAATGCCCTAATAAAACGACATTTCTAATCTCATTTGCTAAATAATCCTTCATATGTCTACCCCTATTTTAAATGATCCTTAAGCTCAGCTAAACATTCTGTGCGAACGTAGTGAATGGCCTTATTGCCGTTATTGTCGACAATTTCCTTGTCCGCACCCTTATTCAAAAGAAAGATGACAAGATCGGTATAGCCACCATAGCTGGCGCGCATCAGGGCTGTGCAGCCATTGTTATCCTGTTTATTGATATCAGCTCCCGCATTGATGAGATAATGAATGCAGTCGACCTTAAAGGCCAAGACAGCTTCCATCAAAGCCGTACGGCCGCGATTATCTTGGGCATCAATATTAGCGCCCTTACTTACTAAGAATTCCACGACATCGAGATTGCCTAAGAAAGCAGCCCGCATCAAAGCCGTACGTCCGTTGTTGTCGTGTGAATTGACATCAGATCCAGCTTCATAAAGCATCTTGCAGATATTTAGATAGCCTTTTTTGGCAGCTCCCATCAAAGCTGTCTTATTATTCTTATCACGAGCTCGGGTATTAGCTCCATTATCCAATAAGATCCTGACGATGTCTTCATATCCTCTTTTAGCAGCCCGCATCAAAGCACTTCTTCCGTCGCCGTTGACCATATTGACATCGGCCCCCTTGGCGATCGAGGCAGCGACCTTAGCGTAGTCACCACTGGCACAGGCATCGAAAAATTCTTTGTTGACTGTTTGATCCATTTTCATTTACCTCCTATCAAACCATAAAAAATGAATGCTCAAACGCACTCACCTTCAAAGAAATAACGGCTCATAAGAAAAGCCCTTTTGGTTAGAAACAACATTTTTGTCAACTAAAACTCCTTTGGTCTTTCTCATGATATTTAGCTCCTATCTGTACCTTGATTATAACCGCTTACATTTTTAAAGACAAGGCTTGCGCCTCAAGAAAGTTAAGACAAAGAAAGATTTACTTCAAGATTTGGAAAAGTTTTCAATAAGCTATGCGCAATGATCATTGTGCATCATGCACTTTCCTAGCTGTATTACTTGAGATATATAGGGATTAGGGAAGTTTAGATCGCTATAAAGATCGGCGATCATCGTGGTCATAGTGTTATTGATTTGAAATAATCATTTTTAACTTTTTATGGTATGAATTGTATCCTTGGCTTTCTCTATCTAGCGACCCTCTTTTTAGCGCAATAACTGATGGATCTTTTGATAGTCTGGCATATGCCTTAAAAGGATATCATAAAAGCGTTTCGAGTGATTGGGCACGATCAAGTGCACCAGTTCATGATAGACAACACTTTTAATCGCATCAAGGGGATAGTGAACGAGCTCGAGATTGATCGTGATCTCGTTTTTCTTAGGGCGGCAAACGCCCCAGGCACTTTTTAAAAGGCGGTACTTAAAATTGATCTTTTGATCTAAACCGTAATCTTTTAAGACGGGATAGAATTCTTTGTAATACTTTTGGATATAAGTGTCGAGCTCTTTTTTGAAGCGCAAGACTACGATCTGGTTGATTTTAAAAGGATCAGAGCACATTACGCTGCAAAGGCCATCTTTGATGATAACTGTATCATGATCAGCGCTTTGATATTTAAGTTGATAGGGTTTTCCAAAAAGATAGATCTTATCGCCAATAAAACGATAGCTCCTCTTGTAACTTTCCAGCATTTTTTCAAGCGCCGTCTGATTTTGCATAACGATCTTTGCGATCGCTTCTTTATTTAAATGAGCGGGATAGGTGACTAAAATAGCGCCATCTTTCAGGCGCATATTGATTCGTTTAACTTTTTTGGGGATGAGTACGATCTTCATCGGCCTATTTTTTTGATATGACCAAAGCCAAAGACGCCAGGACCGGTATGCGACAGAATAACTGCTCCAAAGTCATGGACTTCAACTTCCTGTTTGGTCTTTTCCTCCAGCATCTTCTTCATCTCGTCGCGAATATCATCGCATTCATCTTCGATGATCATCCAATAGTAATCATCATAGTTATCGACATCTGTGATCGCATCAAAACTGGCTTTCAAAGCCTTTTTCTCTGTTCTGACCTTGGCAAAGACATCGATCTTGCCTTCGCGTACACTCAAGACCGGCACGATCTTTAAAAGATTGGCTAAAGCGGCAGCAGCCGGAGAGATCCGTCCGCCGTTTTTAAGATAGCTAATATCTCTTGGTATGATGATCGCATCTAATATATTGCCGCTACTTTCAATGATATCTTTCACTTCGAAGGCGCTTTTACCCTCATCTAACAGCTTCTTGGCATCTAAGCACAGCTTGACCATGGGATAGCATGCGCACTTGGCATCGACGACCGCTACACGATTCTTAAAAGTCTTGGCTTGCATCAAAGAGGTCTGATACATCCCACTCAATCCGCTGGATAAAGGGATATGCAAGATCTCGTCGTATTCCTCTAAAAGTTTATTATACATTTTTAAAAGGGCACCCGGCGAGGCTTGAGCTGTCTTGGCCATCTTACCTTCGTAAAGCTTTTCCTTTAAACCTTTAAGGTCCAGCTCTTTCCCTTCGATATATTCTTGACCATCGATGATGATCGGCATGCGCAAAACATAGATACCTAATTCTTTCGCGCTTTTTTCATCAAGATCACAACCGGAATCAGTTAAAATCGCAACTTTTTTCATACACTTATATTCTACTTAATTTCGCTGCCCTTCGCTAGCTTGTTCACATAAAATTCACTTAGATCAAACGCTTTTCCACATTACCGACGACCGAAGCGTTATCCAAGACGATGATAAAGGCTTTAGGATCCATTTCTTTGATCCTGCTTTCCAGCTCATGGACCTCAAACTTGGAGACGATCGTCACCAAAACCTCTGTCTGGGTATCGGTATAGGCTCCCTGACCCATCCAATAGGTGACCCCGCGATGTTGGTCGTTGATGATCATCTTTTTGATATCGTGATTCTTCGTAAAGATCATGACATTGACATCGATATTTTGTAAGTGACTACGATCCACCACAAAAGAGAAGATTGCGGCCATCAGGATCGAATAGATCGCTGTCTCAAGGTTGAATAAAATGGCGCAAAGGGCATAGATCGCCGCATTAAAACCCAAAGTGAAACGTCCCACCGACAATTTAGGCCACTTTTGCATCAACAACATGCTGGCGACATCTGTCCCACCGCTTGAACCCCTTTGTACAAGGATGAGGCCGACTCCAAAGCCACCCACCAAGGACCCGATAAGGATCGAAGCTAGACGATCATAGATCAGGGTATTGACTGGAATGAGCGAAAAACCGATCGTCTGAACGGCGACCGAGAAGATCGTTTTCTTGACAAAGGATGGATTGAGCTTAAAGTAAGCCGTGATCAAAAGAGGCAGGTTGATAAGCATATTGAAAATACCGGCTATATCAAAGCCTAGATCTAGATCCAAGATCGTTCGAATGATCTGAGCTGCCCCCATCGTCCCCGAATTATATAAGCCCATCGGCACAATAAAGAGGTTGGTCGCCAAGGCATAGATCAAAGATCCCAGGGCGATCACAGAATAGGAATACCAAGCTTTACTCTTCATCTTCGATCGTGATGCTTTCAATTACATCGCCCGCCGCCATCTTCTTGACCGCTTCCAAGTTATCAGTCACCTGACCAAAGACCGTATAATCCTGATCCAGATGCGGTTGAGCTTCATGGCAGATATAAAATTGGCAACTGGCCGTATCTCTTCCGCGATGTGCCATCGCCACAGCTCCGGGAATATGCTTTAAGGCATTGTCCTCATTCTTGATCGTATAATCAAGCTCGCCCATCCCATTGCCTAAGGGGTCTCCACCTTGGGAGACAAAACCCGGAATGACTCTATGGAAAGTAAGACCGTCATAAAAATGGTCTTTTATGAGCTTGACAAAGTTTTCGACTGTATGAGGCGCTTCATCAGGATAAAGTTCCAATTTGATGATATCGCCTTTTTGCATTTTAATCTTTGCTTTAATGATCATTCTCTATCTCCAATCTATCTTTAATAAATCCAGGATCTTATCAAAATCGTCGGAAAAGTCACTTCTATTTTTAAGATTGGCGATCTTGATCCAGTGGTTAAAGCCTTCGCGCGTCTTTTCCAACAAGTCTCCCTCAAACTGCCCGCTTTTAAACAACAGACAGAGATGACGTTTATCATCTATCTTCCATTCAATATAGTTTTCAAAATGCCAACAAGTTGCCCTAAGACCGGTCTCTTCAAAAAACTCGCGCTCCATTGCTGCCAAAATCGTTTCATCTTTTTCGACCTTGCCACCGGCTAAAGTCAGGCCTGGCCAGTCGTCCTTGGTCCTTGTTTGGACCAAGATCTCATCACCTTTGATTAAGGCACCCATCACTGTTAAGATGATCTTGTTTGACATGACTATATTATAGTCGAAAAAACAAAGTCATTGTCAAAGTTTTGATCTGGTGCTATGATATATTAGCAGTCTAACTAAGAGAGTGCTAAAGGAGTGATTATTAATGGCATTAAAAAAATTTAAGACGGAATCAAAACGTCTGTTAGACCTGATGGCAAATTCCATCTATACCAATAAGGACATCTTTTTAAGAGAACTTATCTCCAATGCCTCGGATGCCCTAGACAAATTACATTATCTGGCCTTGACCAACACCGATATCAAGGAAGATGATCCAAAGATCGAACTGGCAGTTGATCATAGCGGACGCATCTTGACGATCAAAGATAACGGGATCGGGATGGATAAGGACGACCTCGACAACAACCTCGGGACGATCGCTAAAAGTGGTTCTTTTGATTTTAAGGAGGCTCTAAACAAGCAATCCGATGTCGATATCATCGGACAGTTTGGCGTCGGCTTCTATAGCGCCTTCATGGTTGCCGATAAAATCAGTGTCAAGACTAGAAAATACAATAGCGACAAGGCCTATTTATGGCAGAGTTCATCCCAAGATGGCTATGAGATCAAGGATGATGACAAAGAAGATGTAGGAACGGAAATAATTCTTCATATCAAAGAAGATACAAAAGAATGCAATTATTCCAAGTATTTAGATGAAGATGAACTGCAACTGCTGGTTAAAAAGTATTCTGACTATATCCGCTACCCGATTAAAATGGATGTCGAAGTAAGTAAGGCAACCGAAAAAGAGGGCGAGACCAGGACTGAGATCGAAAACAGGACGATCAATTCTATGCAGCCTCTTTGGCGGAAAAATAAGAAGGACATCAAAGAAGAAGACTACGACGACTTCTATATGCAAAACTTCTACGACTACAACAAGCCGCTTAAGACTATCCATTACAGCGTTGAAGGCAATACTTCTTATACCGCCCTTTTATATATCCCATCCAAGGCTCCTTATAATTACTATACAACCGATTATAAGTTAGGTCTCAAACTCTATTCAAAAGGCGTCTTTATCAAAGATGAGGCCAAGGAGCTCGTATCCGATTACTTCCGTTTCATCAGAGGTCTTGTCGACAGCGATGATCTGAGCTTGAATATATCGCGCGAACTCTTGCAGCAAGATCATCAGATGAGTGCGATCAAAAAGTCGATCGACAAAAGGATCAAGTCAACTTTAGAAAAGATGCTCAAGGACGATAGAGCGAATTACGAAAAGTTCTTTGCTGAATTTGGCGCTCAGCTCAAATTCGGAGCCTATGAAAACTATGGTCAAAACAAAGATGTTCTGGTAGATCTGTTGTTGTTCAAATCATCTTTTGAAGATCAATATGTCAGTCTAAAAGAATATGTTTCAAGGATGAAGGAAGACCAGAAAGATATCTACTATGCCGTTGGCGAAAGCATTGACAAGATCAAGGCCATGCCCCAGATCGAACGCTTGTTGGATAAGGGCTATGAAGTCTTATACTTCCTAGAGAATGTTGATGAATTTATGGCCAGCATCCTCATGAATTATGAAGACCACCCCTTCAAGTCGATCAATAAGGGTGATGTCGACTTTGAAAGCGAGGACGAAAAAGAAAAGACTAAGAAGGAGAACGAGGACAACAAAGATATCTTGACTACGATCAAAAATGCCCTTGGCGACAAGGTTGATGAAGTTCGTTTGAGTTCCCGTTTAAAATCGCACCCAGTCTGTTTGGTATCGGACGATGGCCTGTCGTTAGAGATGGAACAAGTCTTAAGCGATATGAATCAAAATGCTGGAATTAAAGCTAAGAGAATCTTAGAGATCAATCCTGATCACGACTTGTTCAAGAGCCTTAGAAAGACCTTCGAAGAAAAAGAAGCGATCGACGACTATGCCAAGGTCCTTTACGATCAAGCCTTGCTGATTGCCGGTTTTAAGATCGATGATCCAGTCGAATATACTAAGTTGATCTCAGATCTGATGGTAAAAGCCATGAAATAAAAGCGGAGCGTCATTGACGCTCCTTTCTTTTTAAATAGTTCTTGATCAAGATGATGAAAAGGATCGACCCGGCAGCGATGATGCCATAAAACAAGGGACCGGTATACCAAGGTGATGAATATGCATATGGATATGTCTGATAAGCGATAAGGGCATATACGAAATAGATTATCCATAAGACAAGGATCGCTGCAATAAGATAATTTAGGAATTTATTGAGTTTTTTTCGAAAAGACAAGACAAGCCCCTCCTAAAAGTCCGCTATCTTCGTTTAGATCGCTTTTAACTACTTTGACATAAGGTACGACTGGATCAAAGACCTTCGTTTTGACTCTTTTTTCCACATCTTCCACAAAACCAGGTATCTTTAAGGCCACACTGCCACCCAAGATCACGATTTCTGGATCAATGAAAGAATAAATGATAGCGATAGTATTAGCTAGATACTCCTTGGCATCATCCATGATCTCAGAGGCTTTTTCATCACCCTTTAAGGCAAGTTCGTTTACTTCGCCTGCATGTTCGACGTTTAAGCCAGCCTTGCGTGCCCTTTCAACGATCGCCGTTCCCGAGCTGATCGCCTCGACCCCGCCTGCTTTGATCTGGCCGTGTCGGAGACCGTTGCGCCAAAGTGGCAAATGCGCGATCTCGTGGGCAAAACCATGGGCGCCGATATAAATCGACTTGTCGATCACAAGACCCGAACCCAAACCGGTGGAGACTGTTAAAAACTGTACATAGCGATAATCCTTGCCTTGACCGATATAGCTTTCAGCCAAGGTTGCCAGATTGGCGTCATTTTCAAGATAGACTTCAAGGCCGCAAGCTTTTTTTAAAGCTTTGGTGATCTCATAATTATACCAAGGCTCATTAAGGTTAGTCGTCACCAAGATCCTTCCACCAATAAGATCCAAGGGACCAGGACAAGACAAGCCGATGCCCAAGGCCTTCGTGTCAAATCCATCGATGATCACTTTGATCTTATCGATTGTATTTGCCGGACTGTTGACATCGGTTGGAAACTGTTCACGTTTAATGATCTGATAATTTTCATCGATTAGGGCAACCCTCGTATTAGTACCACCAATATCGACGGCGATGGCATGATTCATAAAAAGTGCCTCCTTTTTTTATTAGCATAGCATAAGTTCTCAACCAATTACAAAATACTTTTCCATGTTTATTAAATTAAGTATTGACGGCCTCCTTTAAATTATGATAGAATCAGTAAGCCTTGAAGGTGTCCTGGAGGTTTAGCTCAGTTGGGAGAGCATCTGCCTTACAAGCAGAGGGTCAGCGGTTCGAGCCCGTTAACCTCCACCATTGCCGACTTAGCTCAATTGGTAGAGCAACTGATTTGTAATCAGTAGGTTGTGGGTTCAAGTCCTATAGTCGGCACCATTCTTGGAGAGGTAGCGAAGTGGCTAAACGCGGCTGACTGTAAATCAGCTCCCTACGGGTTCGGCAGTTCGAATCTGCCCCTCTCCACCACTTTTGGGATGTAGCCAAGTGGTAAGGCAACGGACTTTGACTCCGTCATTTCGCTGGTTCGAACCCAGCCATCCCAGCCAATCCTGTCCCGGTAGCTCAGGCGGTAGAGCATCTGACTTTTAATCAGAGGGTCGAAGGTTCGATTCCTTTCCGGGACACCACTCATTGATTGACTTGCAGGTGTAGTTCAATGGTAGAACTTCAGCCTTCCAAGCTGACTACGTGAGTTCGATTCTCATCACCTGCTCCATAGTATGACCAAAAGCCCTTTAAATAAGGGCTTTTTTAATAAAATGGGAACAGTTAAGAAAAAAGAGGGCTTAAAACCCCTCAAAAAGATTAGAAAATGGATTGTCTTCTAGATAGCTTTTGATCAGATCATCAAACATATCATTTGAGTATTTCTTCCTGATATCGTTTAGGCTTGTACTAGCTTAAGCTCATTTTTGATATAGATCTTTAGCTTGTCAAAAGATGGTATTTCGGCATCAAAGAAGCTGTCAAGAAGGGTATTAATTTCTCTCAAGTTCTTCAAGAAGCCTTGATCAAAAAACTTCATCAAAGCTCTTCTACCCAGTAATTGAGCTTTTTTCAAAGAATGCTTATTTTCATAGATAACAAATCGCGTTTTTTCTAATAGGATTTTTAATTCTTTAAACGCAAGCCGTCGTATCGATAGCTGTCTTGCGGATAGATCTTGATGGGTGTACCATCTTGACTATTCAAGACATAAACATTCTCATCTAAGGTCAGCGAGTCATACAAGTTCTTCGATACTAGGACTTCAGCATCTTCCACTTTCACAATATATCGATAATGATTTGTACCAGCTTCGCCCACACTTCTTTCGATGTAAAGACCTTTAATCTTCGTCTTACTCACATACCAATCCATATTGGAAAAATGCTGGTATATATTTGGTCCTAAAGCCATTGTGAAAACTATGCCCAAAAGGGTAATAACGATATAAAAACGCTGCTTCTTATTGCGTTTTAAAAGATAAAGACGAATCAATACTGCCTCGACCAAAACCAAAATAATAACTATCACAAAAACAAGTGACAGAGCACTTGTTCCGGCATCAGCTTGCAACATTGCATCCGTTAAGGTCTTCATCGATCTTCTCCCAGATCTTGTTTAACTCATCAAAATCAACAAAAGATACTGTTTTGCCATAAGTCTCAACGATCGCCTCATCTTCTTTGCTTCGTTCTTCTTTAGCCGTCCTTAAAGCTTTACGATAGACAAGATACATCATAATACGGTGTTTGAAGGAAAGCTTAGAATAGTTTAAAGCTCCTCTTAAATGATAGATTCTCATTTTGGCAAAGATTTCTTGCGCTACCTGAGTTTTGATGTTTTGAATGATATTGTCATGATTTTCGCTCAATTTAGGATCGCTGATCCCCACCGTCAACAAATACAGCTTCTTATCTTTAAGATCATGACATTTAAGGGTCTTAGCTAAGCCCTTGACCCCGCCAGCATATAATGATCCGATATAGATAATCGCCTCATAAGGATCAATTGTCTTTATTTCATCATACGAAACAAGATCGAAATGTGACAGAGCCTTTAATCTATGGGCATATATATGGCTTGAACCATAATTAGAGGCATAGATGATCAAAACTTTCATACCTTTACTATATCGCAAGAAAGTAAAGTCTAAGTCAACGTCATGTAAAAAGCTCGATTTTTTCTTTCATCCTAAGGACATCTTGCGGATCGACAAGACCGATCTTTTGGGCCTTCAGGCGCCCAGCTGCCTCTGCCGTTTTAAGAGCTTCGCTTTCACCTTTTGAAAGAAAGGCTAAAAAATAAGCCAAAAGCGTGTCCCCGCAGGCTGTAGTTGAAAGAACTTCAACTTCAGGGCCTTTAGCCAAAATGGAGCCTTGTTTATTTTTATAATATGAGCCTTCCTTGCCTAAAGATAAGAGGACGTTTTCAACACCGATATCGATCAGTTTCTGACAATAGATCCGATACTTTTTTAGATCGATCTTTTCATTAAAGATCAAGCCTAGTTCTTCTAAATTAGGTTTGATCAGTTGCGGTTTTAAAAGAGCCAGATCTGCAAAACTTAGATTCGGTATGTCTAAAACTAAGCGGGCTCTCAAGTTTTGTTTGATCATGAGAAGATAGGCTAAGTCGATCTTAGGCGGTAGGCTGCCCGCAATAATAAGATGATCCTCTGGTTTTAGTTTTGCAAGGCTCTTTATCAATGCTTCTTTAGCTTTTTCATCGATCACAGGACCCGCTTCATTGATCGCTATCTCTTGCTTTCCTAAAATTTTGGTGTTGATGCGGCTTTCGCCTTGCAGCCAAAACTCTTCTCTTTCAACAAGAGCGATCGCAGATAGTTTATCATCGATGATTTTGCCCATAGTGCCAGCCAAAAACACAAAGGCAAAAGAAGGAATCTTTAATTTTGCCAGATTCTGATTGATGTTCAAGCCTTTACCGCCGAGTCTTAAAGCACTTTTATCGGTTCGCGCGATCATCCCGTCCTTTAGCTTTTCTTTAAGGACTGTATAATGGTCGAGGCTGGGATTGAAGTTGACAGTATAAAACATAAGCTAATCTTAACAAAAAAGATCACATCTGTGACCTAAAATAGGGCGTCCGTTGTCGTGATCTTTAAATGTTCGTAGGCCTTGGCGGTCGCCACGCGGCCTCTGGGAGTCCGATTGATAAAGCCGATCTGTAAAAGATAGGGCTCATAGACATCTTCTAAGGTCATCGTTTCTTCACCGATCGCGCTAGCCAGGGCCTCAAGGCCCACCGGTCCGCCTTTAAAGCGTTCAATGATCCCTCTTAGATAACGTATATCGACACTGTCAAGGCCCAAAGAATCGACCTTAAGGCGATTAAGCGCCTCGTCAGCCAGTTTTTGATCAATGATCCCATCATTTAAGACTAAGCCAAAATCGCGCACCCGTCGAAAAAGACGATTGGCAATACGTGGGGTACCTCGAGACCTTTTAGCGATTTCTTTCAGGGCGCTTTCATCGGCTTTAGTATCATAGACCCGCGCCGTCCTTTTCAGAATCGTTTCTAATTCCTCATGTGAATAATACTCTAGCTTTGAAATGATGCCGAAACGATCTCTTAAAGGCGCTGAGATATCACCTGCTCTGGTTGTGGCGCCCACTAGAGTAAAGGGTGGAAGATCCAAACGGATGGAGCGTGATGAGGCATCTTTCCCCATGACTATATCAATACAATAGTCTTCCATAGCCGGGTATAAGACTTCTTCAATGGCCTTGGGCAGACGGTGGATCTCATCAATAAATAAGATATCGCCAGCCTCTAAGGTCGAAAGGATAGCGGCCAAGTCTCCGCTTCTTTCGATCGAGGGACCGCTGGTGACTTTGACCCTTGTTCCCATTTCATTAGCTAGAATATAAGCCATGGTCGTCTTACCCAAACCAGGCGGACCATATAAAAGCACGTGATCCAAGCTTTCATCACGCAACTTAGCCGCCTTGATAAAGACAGCCAAATTTTCTTTTAAGGCGCTTTGTCCGACATACTCGTCAAGATGCTGTGGTCTTAGTTTGAGATCGTCGTCGCCGCTTTCTTTTTCTTGCGATAATAATCTTTCTTCTAACATAAACTACCTGTTCTTCAATAGGAGCTTCAAAGCCTGGCGAATATACTCATCAACACTGAGATCTTGTTCCTTGAGCTTGTTGATGACAGGGGTGATCTCGTTTTGTTTGTAGCCGAGATTCTTTAAAGCTGAGATCACATCATTTAATTTTGGGGATAGTTTGGTATCTGCCAAAGCTTCGTGCGTTACGAGCTTGCCCTTGAGATCTAAGATGATCTGTGAGGCTGTCTTGGTTCCAATGCCGGGTAAAGATCTGATAAAAGCTGTGTCGCTATTTTCGATCGCGATAATGATCTTATCACTTTCACCCTTATGAATGACCTGGGCGGCTGTCTTGGGCCCCAGACCCTTGACGCCGATCAGCTTTATAAACAAGTCATAGTCCGTCAAACTTAAAAAGCCAAAAAGACTGATCTCGTCTTCTCTGACGTTCATGTAGGTATAAAGCTGGATCTCTTCGCCAACTTTTAAAACTTCCGGGCGATAAAAGTTAAGACGAAATCCGATGCCATCGTGGTCGATAAGAACATAGTCACTTCCATAAGCTAGCACTTTACCTTTGATAAAACCAATCATAACTCTTCTCCTAATATATTATAGTAAAATATATACCTTTTCCTAAATAAAAAAGACGATCGCCACAAAATGGGCCAATGACGCCAGCACGATGAAAATATGCCAGACAAAGTGGGCAAAGGGATATTTTTTGGCATAAAAGAATAGGCCAAGGGTATAAAAAATCCCACCCAAGAGGATCAATAGGAAAAAGATAAGACCTTTTTGGTAGATGATCGGTGCGATGATGATCGCACACCAGCCCATCACTACATAGATGACGATGCTTAAGACCCGATGATGATATTTGGAGATGCTGGTCATCAAGATGCCACAAAGCGTCGCCAACCATTCAAGGCCCAGCAAGACAAAGCCCAAAGGACCTTTGATTACCATCAACAGAACTGGTGTATATGTGCCAGCGATCGCCAAATAGATAAAACAATGATCGAGCTTGCGCAAGACGTATTTTTGGCTGGAACCAAATTCCATCGCGTGATAGATCGTTGAAAAAAGAAACATCAAGAAGATGGCGATCATATAAATGCTGGCACCAAGACAGTAGATTGCGCCGCCTTTTAAATAAGTATAGACACTGACAAAAGGCAAAGTAAAAAGATAGAGTACTGCCATCACGCCATGGCTTGTGCAGTTACCCACTTCTTCTCCAAAAGAGAGTTTAAACATCTCTTTCATCTTGACCTTTTTCATTAAATATCCTCTTCGAAGACAAAACCATAGTCTTCAATATAGACGCTATCGCCATCCTGACAGCCTGCTTCTCTCAGTTTTTGGTCAACTTTCATATTCTTCAAGATACGCGCAAAGCGATAAATGCCCTCCTCGCTTTTGAGATCGGCATTTTCAAAAATCCGTTTGATCTTATCACCTTCAACTCGCCAATTATGACCGCCTTCATTGACGATCCTGAATTCATCTTCTTTCTTGGTATAGGTATAGCGCTTGACGGTATTCTCTTCTTTTTGTATCAACGCAAAGCTGGGCGTTTTCTTCAATAATTCTTCAACACGGTATAAAACGGCCTGTAAACCCTCACCTGCCATCGTCATCGTCTCAAAGACTTCAAGATCAGGATGAGCCTTCTTAAAACGCCTAAGGTTTTCATCAGCCCCAGCTAAGTCCATCTTATTGGCTACGATAACCATTGGCCTTTTTAGAAGTTCCTGGTCGTAAGCCCCTAATTCTTCATTAATGATCTTAAAATCATCCAGGGGATCTCTTCCCTCTTCGCTGCCCATGTCAACGATATGCAATATGACACGGCATCTTTCAATATGCCTTAAAAATTCATGTCCTAGACCTTTGCCTTGAGCTGCGCCCTCGATCAGACCGGGAAGGTCGGCGCACACAAAAGAAAAGCCGTCCGGATTTTGAACAAGACCCAGATAGGGCCTCAAGGTCGTAAAATGATAGTCTGCGATCTCTGGACGCGCTTTGGAGACCATATTTAAAAAGGTCGACTTGCCAACGCTGGGAAAACCTACTAGGCCCACATCGGCTAAAAGTTTTAATTCTACTTCAACTTTTCGTTCTTCGCCCATTTGACCCATCTTGGCATATTCAGGGGCACTGTTGCGTCCGCTGGCGAAATGGTAATTGCCTAGGCCGCCTTTTCCACCCTGACAGATGATGGCCCTGCCATCTTTGTCGCATAAATCGGCAATCACTTCGTTTGTTTTTAGGTCGCGTACGATCGTTCCCAAAGGTACCTTGACTAAAACATCTTCGGCGCTTTCGCCATGCATGCGCTTCGTTTTGCCTTTTTCGCCATCCTTTGCCCGAATAAATTTGGTATATCTAAGATCTAAAAGCGTCGATTTATTGGTGTCAACGACAAAAATGACGGAACCGCCATCGCCGCCATCCCCTCCGGCCGGTCCGCCTAAAGGTACATATTTTTCGCGTCTAAAGGCGACCAGTCCATCGCCCCCGTTACCCGCTTTTAGTTCTAATTTTACTTTATCGATAAACATAAGACTTACCTCAATAAAAAGAAAGGACCTTTCGGCCCCCTTCTTACGCTACAGGATAAACTGAAACTTTCTTACCTGTTTTGCCTAAACGTTCAAATTTGACAATACCATCAATCGTGCAGAATAAGGTATCATCGCCACCGCGCATGACATTCTCTCCTGCGTGAATCTTAGTGCCTCTTTGACGATATAGGATCGAACCGGCTGTGGCAAATTGGCCATCGGCTTTTTTAGCTCCTAATCTCTTCGAATGTGAATCACGACCGTTCTTGGTTGAACCGACACCCTTTTTCGAAGCGAAATACTGAAGATCTAATACGTACTTCATGATGTTCTCCTTTCATGGATTTTAAGATATTGACCATAGCTTTCTGCTATCGTCTTAAGTTGGATAACAGTCAATTCAAGATAATTAGCGATCTTATGATCTTTTTTTAAAACCGTTAAATTGATCTCGTTTTCTTGAATCTCAATGTCTACCTTTTTTTCATCGACTGCGTTAAGCAAACCAAAGATGATCGCCGAGACTCCTGCGCAGACAATATCTTTGCCCGCCTTAGCAAAACCGGCATGGCCTTTGACATCTAAGCGCCAGATCATCTCATCATCTTTTGTGATCTCAACTTCGATCATTACAAGTCAATGCTTTCAACAACTAACTTTGTATAAGGTTGACGATGACCTTGTTTGCGACGAGTAGAACCTTTCTTGGCTTTGTACTTGAAGATCACGATCTTCTTTTCCTTACCTTGTTTTTCTACTGTGCACTTAACGCTAGCTCCTTCGACATAGGGAGTACCAAGCTTAAAGCCGTCCTTATCCAGGGCAACAACCTTGTCGAAAGTATAGCTATCGCCAGGGTTGACATCTAACTTTTCAACAAAGATATGTGAACCCTCTTCGACCTTTAATTGTTTGCCGCCAGTTTCAATAATTGCGTACATGTTGCACCTCCTTTTCAAGTTTAAAGACGCGCCAGGAAGGTAAGCCATAAGACTTTTAAGACCTTTTTTGAGCGGTTAAAGACTCCAAGGGGAGACTATAACGCATATATCTTAGCACAAGCTCTGGATGATTGTCCAGCTGATTTATCATTGCAAAGACCAACAAGCGTTTTAAAAAGCCTGCGCATGTAGCACAGACTTCTATTTAATCAGCTAGTTTTAGATCAAGATAACTGAAGTCGGTCGGTGTCTCACGCCCAAAGAGGATGATGAGGACGGTTGCGACCTGCATTTGGTCGTTCATGGTATCGACCACACCTTCCATGCCGCTGAAAGGTCCCGAGACGACCTTGACCGTATCACCTTCGCGGAAGTCGACTTCGATCTTCTTATCGGACTTGCCAATCCTTCTTAGGATACTTTCCATTTCTTCTTTGGCTACCGGGAATGGTTTAGCCCCGCCGCCTGATGAACCGATGAAACCAGTGACACCGGGAGTATTGCGGACAACATACCAGGCTTCATCAGTCATGATCATCTCGACAAAGAGATAACCGGGGAAAATATTTTTGACAACTTCTTTTGATTTATCGTTCTTGACCTCGACCTGAGTCTCTTCTGCTACAACGATCTGGAAAAGATTATCAGCGATACCCATGGTTTCCAGACGTTTTTCAAGATTGTCCTTGACCCGATTCTCATGACCGGCATAGGTATTAACGACATACCATTCTTTCTTTGCTTGTTCCATTAGGCAATTACCCCGATCGCTCTTAATAAGAGACTAATTACTAATTCACATAATAAGAAAAATAAGGCAAAGAACACGATGATGATAACGGTCTGGACAGAGTTTGTCACCATATCACTACGATTGGGCCATCTGATCTTTTTGATCTCTTTGACGATCCCACCTAAACTAAACCATTTCATAGCTTTTCCTCCTATTTGGTTTCCTTATGCAAGGTATGTTTTCCACAACGCTTGCAATACTTCATGAGCTCTAAGCGTTTAGAGGCTGTATTTTTATTTTTGTAGACGGAATAATTGCGTGACAAGCATTCCGTGCAAGTTAAGATAACGCGATTTTTACTTGGCATAATTATTCCTTTCTCTTCCATTTAAAAAGTTATTAAGCTCGCCTTAATAACTAATTAAATAATAGACGTATAACCTTTAAAAGTCAAGATTAGATTTATAGCGCATTTTAGCCTTGCGAAGAAGGTAGTCGATCCTCTTTTCTTTGAGCCCGGTCTTTAGAGCGATTTCTTTGTATGTATAGTTTTTGTCATGCAGATCGAGGATATATTTTTCCATCTCACTTAATTCATCATATATTTTTTGGGCATGCCGCATCGTTTCTTTTAAAAGAAACATCTGTACCGGGTCATCATAATAGTGCTCACTTGGGACAATGTCTTGATGATCATAGCGTTCATGATCTAAAGACAGGCCTTCATTATAGTAGACTTTAAAATAATTTTGATGAAACTTCAAAAGACGGCGATAAATGATCGTATAGGCATAAGTCGAAAATTTTGCCCCGCCTTGATCGTTATAGCTTTTACAAGCTTCATATAAGGCGATCGTTGCCTCTTGATACATATCATTCAAATCGATCTTATAGTCGCTGGCATAAAACTGATCGATGCGCTTGATAATCGATATGATCATGCCCTTGTGTTGAGACAAGACTGATTCAAAAGCCTCGTCTTCACCCTCTTTGATTTTCTTTAATAGTCTTTCATCCATGTACCTATTATCTATGATGAAAGAGAGTGAAAAGCGCCAAGAAACGCCCATCTAGATGATATGAAAGTAAAAAAGATATCCACAATTGTGGATATCAGCGTTTACTAGAGATGATATTGTAGATAAATATCCCGGCAGCGACCGAAGCATTTAAAGAATTGATATGCCCGCGCATTGGCAGTTTGACCATATAATCGCATTTCTTTGCCACTAATTGCGATATGCCCTTGCCTTCAGAGCCAATGATCAAAGCGACGTTTCGATCATAGGGCACCTCGTTATAATAATTGGGCGCTGAAGCATCAGTTCCATAGATCCAATAGCCCTGATCTTTTAATTTATCGATCGTTTGGGCCAGATTGGTCACAGCTGCGACTTTGACATATTCTAAAGCGCCGGACGCGATCTTAGCGACCGTAGCGTTTAAACCCAGGCCATGATGTTCGCGATAGATGATTCCGTCAACACCAGCACAATCGCAAGTTCTGATGATCGCGCCTAGATTTTGATGATCTTCGATCCCGTCTAAAATGACAATTAGTCCGTTCTCTTTTTTTATGAGATCCTTCAGCTCATAATGTTGATAAGTCTTGACTTTGGCCACCATTCCCTGGTGGTTGGCGCCTCTTGTCATGCGATCCAGCTCGCTTCTTTTCTTGATGATGACTTTATGATCAAAATGCATCTTCTTAGATACTTCTTCGATCACATATAACTCGATGACCCTCCCGTTTTTAAGGGCCTCATTAATGGCATTGCGCCCGTAGATCAATTCACTCATAATATCTCATCCACCAGGATCTTTAAACGATCTCTGTCTTCTAAATATAAATAGGCGATCAAGGCCTCGAAACCGCTGGCACTAGCATAGGTCTTAAGATCGGAATTCTTGGGAATATGCGTGATAGCGTTTCGACCTTTGCGATAATATAATAATTCTTCTTCTTTTAAAAACGCCTCTGCTATAAGTTTTTCCACGATCCTGGCTTGGCCTTTGGCAGAAACCACTTCCGTACAAGCCTTCTGCAAATCAATGATACGTCTTAGTCCTCTTTTCAAAAGTCTTTCTTTGACGATCAAAGTAAAGATCGCATCGCCCAAATAGCTAAGATCGGCCCCGCTTAAGTCGCTGGCTCTCATTAAAGAATATCTCTTTCTGCTAACTGAGTTCTCAACTCATCAGCCTTATTGAAGTCTCTTGCGCTTTTTGCCTGCTGCCAGGCTTGATATAAGGCCCTATCTTCTTCATCCAGCTTAACTTCGTGATATCTGATGCCCAAAATATCAAGCATTGCCTTCAAGCTATTGTATTTAGCGCTCACTTCTTTGAGGTCTATCTCTTTTTGTCTGATAAGGGTGTTAATGAGCTTAGTCGTCTCAAAGACCGTGCTAAAGGCATTGGGAGTATTAAGATCATCTTCCATTGCTTCTAAGAAGGCCCTATAAAGCTCTTCATCTTTTTGCAGATCGCGATAATCAGCTAGGGACAATCTAAGCGAAGCTTGTTTTACAGCGCTTAAAGCGCGCTCTAATTCTTTCTTGGCCGCTTCGATCGTCTCCTTTGAAATATTGATGTCATCACGATAGTGATTTGACAGCAACAGCCATCTGATCGTCATTGGTCCATAGGCCTCGATCGCACTTTGGGCGGTTATAAAATTGCCTAGAGACTTTGACATTTTCACCCCTTCCAGATCGATCATTCCGTTATGCATCCAATAGTTTGCAAGATCGGTCTTATATAAGGCTTTGGCTTGAGCTCTCTCATTTTCATGATGGGGAAAGCGCAGATCCTTGCCGCCCCCATGGATATCGATCACATCGCCGAGTTCTTTTTTGATCATAACGACACATTCCGTATGCCAGCCCGGCCTTCCCAAAGAATATTTAAAGGGCCATTTAATACCGACCTCTGTCTTTTTCCACAGGGTAAAATCTAGGGGCGATTCTTTTTTGTTGTTCTCTTCGATCCTAGCTCCGACTTTGAAATCCTCTAACTTTTGGTTGGCTAAAAGACCATAGTCCTTGATCGAAGCAGTCCTGAAGTAGACATCGCCATCTACGGCATAAGCATAGCCACCCATCACCAACTCCTCAATAAAGTTTTCGATATCTTCCATCGTTTCCGTAACTCGGGGAGTCTTATATAGATCGCTCGCATTTAAAAGCGTGCGGATCTTTTTGACCCTTTCGATCATCTCGTCAGTCAGCTCAAGCTCACTGATCTTTTGCTTGCTGGCCTCATTGATGATTTTATCGTCAACATCAGTATAATTGGAGACATAGCGAACACGATAACCCAAAGCTTCAAAAACGCGCTTAAGGGTATCAAAGACGACCATGGGGCGGGCATTACCGATATGCATATCACTATAGACCGTCGGCCCGCAGACATACATTGATACCTCGCCTTCTTTGATCGGTTTAAATTCTTCAACTTTTAAGGTCTTGCTGTTATAAATGCGCATATTAACTCACTTTCTTTTTGTCTATTTTTCTAAAGATCAAAGCTTTGAGGAAATTAGGATCGTGTTTGAGGGAAAGATAGCCGACAAGTGACATCACAAGTGCCCCAAGGGCATCGACAAATAAGTCGGACATCGTATCTTGCAAGGCATTCCTTCCTGCTAACAGCGTCCCGTCTTCCAAAGCAAACTTCTGCATATTCAAGCCTAACAGTCCATCAAAGGCATATTCATAAAACTCCCAAAATACACCAAGCGTGATCGCAAAACAAAAGGCAAACATCGCCACAAACAAGGGCGAGAGGTCAACTTTAACGACATCTAGGCGATTGAGCATGGTGACGACACTAAAACCCAAGGCTCCCAGCATCCCGCCAGAAAACGTGTGTAAGATCGTGTCCCAATTCGGGATGAGGTAATAGAAATCTCTGACTTCCCCAAGATAGATCGCACAGTATAAAAAGATGATATAGAGGGTCGTCATAAAAGAAGGGATATCGCGCTTAAAGTGGTGTTCGATCATATCGGGCAAGTGGATCGCAAAAAGACCCAGGATGCACTGTACCAGCATTAAAGTATAAGAACTCTTGGTACGGATAAGGGGATCATCGCTCCACGATGGCGCATAAATGATCCTGATAATAATGTATATTACCGAAAAGAAAAGGGTGGCTAGTGTAAAATAATATGCCAGCTTTTCAAATTTAGTCTTGTTCATGAGTTAAATAGATCGAGTAGATCGTATCCTTGATCGCCACTTCTTCTTCAAGCTCACTAGTTATGAGCACATCATCTTTTTTAAGCAAGCCCTTTTTAATGGCGATGACAAGCTCTTCATCACTCAAGACCAAAGATTTCGGCCGATTTTTAATTTGCCACATTTTCATCGCTGTCTCCTGCTTCAAATACACAATAGTAATAGGTGATCGTGCGCTCGCCCAGTTCATTTCTGGTGATCTCTTCACCTTCTTCAAGACCATCGATCCGCACTACCTCTCCCTCGCTGTCATCTTGCGAACAATCATTGCGCGCAATGCCGGTAATATTAGCACTATTGGCGCCGTTTTCAACAAGATAACGCTCAAGATTTTCATAATTCATGCCAATCATACCCGATAAGACTAAGACATCTTCGCCTATGGGATATTCATAGGTATAGATGAACGAGGTCGATAAAGAATCGCTGTATCTTTCATTATCGCCCTTGGCAATAATTTCAATATCATAGTCATAGCCATCTTGCAGATTGCTGTAGGAAACTTCAAAGAGGTTGGTATTGGAAGTATAGGTCATATCATTCATCACCATCTCATAGCTTGTAGCGTTTGCTACCTCGTCAAAGGTGATCTCCAAGACCATCTTCTCTGTATTGACGCTGACGGCAATATTGCTGACGCTGGCCAAGACCTCCAGCTCTACTTCGACATTTTCAAATTGATCATAGGCATCATTGCCGATCCCGATGACCTTCATGCCATCATAGGCAATGAAATAATCTATCCCGCCATCGATCGTCTCGATCTGACTGAAACTTTCAGCATTAAAACTATAGGCATCTTTGCTAAGCGCTGCAAAATGGACTTGTCCGCTGGCATCAAGACCGGCAATATAGTCATTGCCGATAGCGATCTCATTGATATCGCGCCAAGATGATACTTCCCCAAAAGTACCGCTTGTGCTTTGGGCAAAAACCCGCCCATCGCTTGTCACATAAGCCAGAATATTTTCGTTAGCAGCGACATCTTTGACATTCTTTACACCATCTAACCTCGACGATCCAGCAAAGCGCCCATCATAATGCAAGACGCCCTCTGTATCAAGAGCGAAATAGGCATCATAGCTGGCAAAGACCTGTGTATATTTTTGATCATTTGGGAAATCGCAAAAACTTTCATCACCAAGACAAGTGATATCACCGTGCTCATTCAAAGCGATGATCGAGGTATTGCCGCTGGCGATATCAACGATCCCTTCTAGCCTTTCTAGCTCGCTTAAAAGACTATCATCAAGACCGGTCGCCTCTAAAGTTCCATCATTTTTTAAGACGACCGTAAAATTAGAACCCTCTTGAACCTTGAAGACATCGCTGAAATCCTGGTCAAGCTGACCATTCATGTTGTCGCCCAAACCGTTGACGCCGCCTAACTCATTGATATAGACAACTGTGGTATTGGAAGCATCGAGCTTATTCGCTGCCAGTTCCATACGACGCGCATGGATCTGTGAGTTAGACATGGCAAAACGCCAAACCAATACAGCTACAATGACGATCAAAACCAACGAGACCGAAATGCCGATCAATACTTTTTGGTTTGTCTTAAGATAAGCTTTGCGCTTAGTCTTCTTGGTCTGTTTTTCAAGATAAGTGATATTCTGGGTATCGTTCTTCTTTTCTTCTTCTTTCCAATAGTTGATCTGTCTTTCATTAATAAAGAGGTCATCGACCTTGACCTTATAAAGTTTAGCTAATTTTTTAAGATCACTAAAGCTAGGTACACTGCGGCCGTTTTCATAGCCCATGTACTCAATTACTTCCTTATTCAAGTATTCGGCAACATAGCTTTGCGAATAACCCGATTGCTTGCGAAGCGCTAATAATTTCGTTGGCAAAGTATTCATACGCTTCTATTATATAAAATTTCTGCGCAATAGTAAAAAAAGACGCAAAATGCGTCTTTTCTTGTGCAATTATATCAGATCCGATCTTAGCTTAAGCTGTTGAAGTATTTGATCGTTCTTACCATTTGTGTTGTGTAAGAATTTTCGTTGTCATACCATGCAACGACTTGAACTTGGTAAACGCCATCGCTGACTTTAGTTACCATTGTTTGAGTTGCATCGAAGATTGAACCGTGAGTTTCACCGATGATATCGCTAGAAACGATTGGTTCATCGTTGTAACCATAAGATTCGCTTGCAACACTCTTCATGTATTCGTTGATTGATTCTGGTGTAACTTCTTTGTCACTCTTAACAACTGCAACAAGGATCGTAGTAGAACCTGTAGGAACTGGAACACGTTGAGCTGAACCGATCAATTTACCTGCTAATTCAGGGATAACTAAACCGATAGCCTTAGCAGCACCAGTAGAGTTTGGAACGATATTGACAGCAGCAGCACGAGCTCTTCTTAAGTCGCCCTTGCGATGTGGACCATCAAGAACCATTTGGTCACCAGTATAAGCATGAACAGTTGTCATGATACCAGATTGGATAGGTGCATAGTCATTTAAGGCTTTAGCCATTGGAGCTAAGCAGTTAGTAGTGCAGCTTGCAGCCGAAATAATAGTATCTTCAGCCTTTAAAGTCTTTTCGTTAACACCGTAAACGATTGTAGGAACATCGTTACCAGCAGGAGCAGAAATAACGACTCTCTTAGCACCAGCTGTGATATGAGCTTGAGCTTTTTCCTTCTTTGTATAGAAACCGGTGCACTCTAAGACGACATCAACACCAATTTCGCCCCAAGGTAATTTAGAAGCATCTGGTTCTTTGTAGATATGAATCTCTTTACCATCAACGGTGATCGATTCTTCGCCAGCAGAGATTTCATGATCATACTTCTTTTGGCAAGAATCATACTTCAATAGATGAGCAAGCATCTTAGGAGCTGTCAAATCGTTGATAGCTACTACTTCATAATTGGGATCAGCAAACATCTGTCTGAAGGCAAGACGTCCGATACGGCCGAATCCGTTAATCGCAACTTTAACTGTCATAATCTAATAATTTCCTCCTTTTATGACTGTACTTATATTATAGGTTTTTAGGCCATTATAGTCAATTGTGAAAATAATATCTAGGAGGCTTCTGCATCTTTCAAAAAAGCTTCTAATTTTGCTTCGTAGTCGTCTTCTAAAGCCTTGATCTCAGCTAATAGTTCGTCTAGATCTTTCATTCCTGCACCCCCATAAATCCATTGTGGTAGATCTTCATGACCAAAGGTATAAAGATCAAGACGACGATGATCTCTGCGATCGGATAAGCATACCAGACCGCGTTAAGACCGCCAAATGCCGATAAAAGATAGGCACAGGGGATCAATATCCCAAGCTGACGTAAGATCGATTGGATCATTGACATCGTTCCTTTACCGAATGATTGCATCACTGTTGAAAAGACGATGGAAACAGCCGCCGGAATAAAGGAAAGCGCAATTGTTTCTAAGGTCACCCTGGCGATCGCTCTTAAACTTTCATCCATCTCAAAGAAACTTAGCATGAGATCAGGAGCAAATCTAAACAAGATCGTCCCGATAAACATAAAAGACAAAGCCGTCAGCATATAAAGCTTAGCTGTCTTAAAGTAGCGCGACTTATTTTGGGCACCATAGTTGTAAGACAAGATCGGCAAGGACCCTTGATTAAAGCCAAAGACGGGCATAAAGACAAAGGATTGTAGCTTAAAGTAAATACTCAAGCTGGTAACTGCGTTTTCTGAATATTGGACCAAGACCCCGTTCATCAAGGTCGTCGTCACTGAACCGATCATATTCATAATAGCCGTGGGTAAACCAACCGCATATATATTTTTGATATTTTCAAATTGCATCTTAAAACCTTTTAAGTGAAACTTAACTTCATGATTGCCTCTAAAGGCAATTGCTGCAACAACGATCATACCTAAAATCTGGCCAATGACCGTGGCGATAGCGGCACCGGCCATACCCATTTCAGGGAAGCCTAGATAACCAAAGATCAAGATCGGATCTAAGATGATATTAGTTACAGCACCAACGATCAAAGAGATCATCGGAGCGATCATATTGCCTTGGGCCTGCAGGATTCTTTCAAAACATACCGAAAGCATTTGCCCGAAATTAAAGCACATGACAATACTGAGATACTCATAACCAAGTTCAATGATCTCTGGGCGATCAGTATACATGTTTAAGAAAGGCTTAGAAGCAAAAATACCTAATAAGAAAATGACCACAACATGGATCAAGGCCAAGATCAGCCCTGTTGTCGCTACTTTTCCTGCGTCTTCCTTTCTTTTTTCACCTAAACGACGCGAGACGAGCGTGCCAATACCAACACCAGTCCCTAAAGCTAAGGACAAACCAACCATCTGCATGGGATAGACTAAACCGATCGCAAACATCGCATCTTGAGAATATTGCGATATAAATATGGTATCGACAATGTTGTAAAGGGCTTGGATCAGCATTGAAAAAACAGCCGGAAGCCCCATCGAAAACAATAATTTACCTATTGGCCATGTGGCCATCTTATCACTAGTTCTACTCATACCTGAAAGATTTTAGCACAAATGTATCTTAAAAGTAAGTATTATCATTAGGAACACATTTAATCAATCAAAAAGAGACACATCATAAGACATGTCTCTTTAGTTTTGAATTGGTTTTAATAATCAGCTTACTTGCTGTATCTCTTCTTTAAGACGACAGTTACAGCTAAAGCACCAGCGGCTAATAAGGAG
>CALVCF010000039.1 GCA_944325935.1 uncultured Erysipelotrichaceae bacterium
CATTTGGATTAGTCTCAATGTTAGATTACTACACCGAAAGGTGTGTTACTTGTTAAGTTGATTGAACCGCCGTGTACCGAACGGTACGCACGGTGGTGTGAGAGGACGGGAAATTTAGTAAAAAAAAATTTCCCTCCTACTCGATTGAAGATAGTCAATTTCACACAAAATTCAGCTCTCTTCCAAATTTCAAACACAATCTTTTGCGAAGATATAGCCGTACAGTTAGTAGTTATACCTTTCCTTTCTTCCTCTAACTGTTGACATATACGCGACCACTTCAGTGGTCTTTTTTTGTAAAGCTATTTTTGAAATAACAAATTATTTTTAAAAAAGATGCTTTTTAATCTTTCTTTAATCTTGACTGACTATACTGAAGCCATAAAAAGAAAGGAATCATATTTTATGACAAACATTTTAAAATCACAAACTGTTAAGATCGCCCTAGGCATCATCATTGGCTTTGGGGTCATCGCGCTGATCATCTTTATGATTCAGGCAGCTCCAGCCAGCGCGCAGGAGATTTCGCAAAGCGAAGCTAAAGCGATCGCCTTAAAAGAAGCAGGAGTTAATGAAGACGAGCTGTTGTCTTTAAGCATCGTCGAAGGCAATGTCGATGGCATTAAGACCTATGACATCAGCTTTACTACTGATACCAATAATTACAGCTATGACATAGCCAAAAGCGATGGTGAAGTGATCGGTGCTTCCTTTACTCAAAGCGGCAACAATTCCATGATCGAAAATCAAACGCCCAATGAAGTAGTCGACAACCCTTCTAACAGTACTGATGATAATAGCCAAGCTGTAACTAGCGGCAATATCAGCGAAGAAAAGGCCAAGGAGATCGCCTTGAATGATGCGGGGGTAAAATCGCCTGACTACATTTATGTCAAGGTAGACCGCGACGATGGACGCCTTGTATTCGATGTAGAATTTGTAAAAGATGGTGTAGAATATGATTACGAGATCGCTCAAAGTGACGGCAAGATCGTGTCCAAGGATTTTGATGCCGAATACTATAACTATCAAAACAGTAGCGGTGGCAAAAGCGTCAGCTTAGATGAAGCAAAGGCGATGGCTTTAGATAGAGTGAGTGGGGCAACTAACACGGATATCCGCATCCACGAAGACTATGATGATGGCCGAAAAGTATTTGAAGGAGAGATCCGCTATAATGGCATGGAATATGAATTTGAGATCGATGCCAATACCGGCAACTTTATCGAATGGAGTGCGGAGGACTGGCACTAAAAGGAGAAATTATGCGCATCTTAGTAATCGAGGATGAAAGAGACCTAAATCATCTGATCAAGGGCAGATTAAAAGAAGAGGGTTATAGTGTTGACAGCTGTTATAATGGAATGGAAGCTTTAGACTATATCGCTATGACGTCCTATGATCTTTTGATCGTCGATATCATGATGCCCAAAAAGGATGGTTTGAGTCTGGTCAAAGAGTTAAGACAAGACGGCTATAATATGCCGATCATCTTCCTCAGTGCTAAAGATACCGTTGACGATCGCGTGAAGGGACTTGATCTTGGGGCAGATGACTACCTCATCAAGCCCTTCGCCTTTGATGAATTATTAGCTAGGATCAGAGTCGTTCTGCGCAAGCCCCAAATAAGCCGTTCCAATATCTTGAAGGTGGGTGATCTGACTTTAAATACCGATACGCATGAGGTCAAAAGAGGCGAAAGGATCATCAATCTCTCTTCAAAAGAATTTAATCTCTTGCGCTATATGATGTCAAATGAGGGAATTGTCCTATCGCGGGCCACCTTAGAAGAACATGTCTGGAATTTTGACTACGAGGGGTCTTCCAATGTCATTGATGTCTATATCCGCTATTTGCGCAAAAAGATCGACGAAAACGAAGATGTCAAATTGATCCACACCATAAGAGGAATGGGATATAGTATTAAAGAATGAAACAGTTGTCGATCAAATTACGTCTATCGCTTTTACATACGGTCGCTATGACGATTGTCGTGGCGATCGTTTTGGCTCTTCTTTTTTCGATCAGCTCAAGCGAAGTCTTGTCAAATGTCAGAAACGACTTAGAAAAAAGGGTCAATGAATCATTTAACGACATTAGTGTCTTAAATAACGAGCTCATCTTTGACGCCGATTTTTTTGAAGTACAGGATGGCATCTATTTATCGGCCTATAATGATGACAGTTTAAGCCTCTTGTACGGACGCATACCCTATGGCTTTGACTATGACTTGGCTTTTGCGGAAGGGCAGGTCAGGGATATCAAAGTAGGTGAGCACAACTACTATGTCTATGACTCCCGTGTGCTGGTTGACGGACATGGCAATCTTGTGATCAGGGGCATCATTTCCTATGATGATGCCGAAAAAGAATTTAAGACGACTTTAAGGATCGCCCTTGTCTTATTGCCTCTTTTGGTCATCATGACAGCAATCATCGGCTATCTCATGTCTAAAAGAGCGATGCAGCCGGTATCTAAGATCACAAATACGGTCAAAGAGATCCGAGAAAGAGAAGATCTCTCCAAAAGGGTTGACCTTAAAAAGGGCAGCGATGAGATCCATGTCTTGGCCAAGACCTTTGATGAGCTTCTAGATGATATTGAAAAAAGTGTCGATCGCGAAAAAAAATTCACAAGCGATGTGGCTCATGAATTAAGGACGCCTTTAGCTGTTGAGAAAATGGCGATCGAAGACGCGATGAAAAAGACGAAGCCCCATTCCAAGATCTATGATGATCTAAAGATCATTGCCAATAAGAATGAGATGATGACAAAGATGGTCGCCCAACTCTTACTTTTAGCTAGAGCTGATCAGGGCAGAGTCAAGATCCAAAAAGAAGTCATCGACATATCGGAACTTTTAGAAGCATTGTGCCTAGAGTTTAAAGAACTCGCCAAGGATAAGGGGATCTCCTTAGAATATGCGATCGACAAAGAGATAAGACTAAAGGTTGACGAGACGCTCTTTGTCAGGATGATAAACAATGTTTTAGAAAATGCCCTCAAGTATTCAAAGCCTGCTACAACGATCAAGGTCGCCCTTAAAAAAGAGGATGATTTCATCAACATAAGTATCAAAGATGAGGGCATTGGCATCAAGAAGGCTAATCTTGACAAGATCTTTGAACGCTTCTATCAAGAAGATGATAGCCGCAGCGATAATAGCGCCGGTTTGGGTCTTGCGATCGTGAAATGGATCGCAGATATCCATGATGCCAAGATAAGTGTCATCAGCAAGGAAAATGAAGGTACGACCTTTAGCTTCATCTTTCCCGGCATAAAAAGATGAACCCTGTCCCACATATCATTTGAACTTGTTTTGCTTAGGATTCATACTTTCATTGCAAGAAGGTTTATCCAATCTCTTCTTGCATAAAGAAAACGCTGAATGACCACGGTCTTTGTCTTTTTGCGCACGGTATAAAATAGAAGATAATTGTTGATTGGGATAAATCTAAAACCCTCTCTTGAAAGAATTTCGTCGTCAATGACAGCGTATCTTTCAGGCATAGTATTTAGTGATTTAGCAGTTTTTTCGACAAGACTAATAAGTTGAATTGCGGCCTCTTTGTTTTTTAGATCGTTTTCGATGTATGAGACTGCACTTTTTAGGTCATTTTGTGCAGGTCTTGTCACAACAACTTTATACATCAGGCATCTTATCCTTCCTTCAAGTTATTTATAACATTGTCAAAGGATTCAACATCACCAGCTTTTTCTGCTTGCAATCCCTCCTTTAAAAAATGGTATAACTCAAATTTACCGCATAATCTTTCATATGCCTCAATACTTAAAACGGCAAGATCTCCCTTCCCGTTTTTTGTGATAAATACAGGCTCTGAATATTCATGGCAAAGCTGAGATATCTCATTGTATTTGTTTCTTAAATCGGCACTTGGTCTGATTGTTGGCATAAAGCAACCTCCTCCATTATTATATAAAAATTATATCATAATATTGTTATGAAATAAAGAAACAGCACTTTCGTTTTTCATTAATGATTCAAAGGAAAATTTCCGAACAATATGATACATATCTCTGCGGTACTTTGACACTTCCAAGATCATAAAATATCAGAATATGGCTTAACGGCCGTATTTTTTTATGTCAAGTAATTTTATTTATATGTTGTATTTGTAGCATGTGTAGTGTATAATAGTGATAGGAGGAATCTCTTATGAAGCTATGGTTTGATAAAAGAAGTAAAGATCCGATCTATTATGCCCAGATGGGTTATCGCAATGGTAAGAAGGTAACTACTAAGAA
>CALVCF010000040.1 GCA_944325935.1 uncultured Erysipelotrichaceae bacterium
GAATCTCCTGGGAGGAGATCCTGGAGGCGTATTTCGGGCAGCCTCTGGAAGTGACAAAGGAGCAAAAGATCCAGGCGGATAAGGAGCGGGAAGCCTTTTTCAGAGACTTTCTGGAAAAAAGACAGGAAGACAGGGGAAAACACTGGCTGGAAAGCACCCTCCGAGAACACGGAAGAGGGTATTCCCTGCTCCTGCAGCAGTACAGAGAAAATCCGGAAGAATTGAAGCAACTTTTGGAAAATGTTGTGGACGCCATTGAAAAACTTCCGGCCTTATCCCAAGAGCAGGGGATTCTCTCAGGGAGGCCGGAACTTCTTCCGGTATTTGCGGCAAAGATCACCGGAGATCCCCATTACTTTGATCAGGGAACAGCCGGCGAGAGGATTTTGTCAGATTTCCTTGAAAGCAGCCTGGAAAAAGAGAAAAGAGAACCCGGATCAGACCGGCAGAGCCTGTCCGCTGCCGAGTACAAGAAAAAGCTTTTTTATGAGGCCGGGATTTTAAAGGATGAGCTGTCTAATGATGTACTGGTCTATGGGATCCGGGGACGGAGAAAAAACGGAGAACTCCATCAGGGGATCCAGGGATTTTATGAAGCCCGGGAGCCTATGAAGCTTACTCTCCAGACCCTCGGATGCCTGGGAGAGATCCGGGGAGCAGAAGGGGCGCCTGTGTATGTGGTGGAGAATCCGGCAGTGTTTTCCGTTCTCTCCCAAAAATATCCGGAAAATACCTTCCTCTGCGGAAACGGCCAGGTGAACCTGGCAGTCCTGGTCCTGATGGACAAACTGGCGGCGCACCACAGCTTTTACTATGCAGGAGACTTTGACCCGGAGGGACTGCTCATCGCCCAGAGACTGAAGCTCCGGTACAAGGACAGACTCTCCCTTTGGAACTACAGAAAAGACCTGTATGAAAAATATCACTCAACAGTAGAACTGAGCAGCGAAAGACTGAAAAAACTGGAAAACATTAAGGCAGAAGAACTTCAGGAGATCAAAGAAATCCTGAAAAGAAAAAAACAGGCGGCTTATCAGGAGACAATGCTGGAGGAATTTTGGCTGCCTGAAAAACGGGGCAATCATTGACATCTCTGCCTTGCATTTCGGCCATTTCCTGCTGAAGCATCTGCATAGCGTAAACAGCAGAATTGACAATGCGGACAGTGTTTCCCTCAACGATGAAAGTGACCCGATCACCGCTTGACACACCAAGCACATCACGTACATCCTTTGGGATTGTGATTTGCCCTTTTGCCATGACTTTGGCATTGTCCACAAACGCATTTGCTAACATGATTTTGCACCACCTTTCTGAAATATGGAAAGTAGGGATTTCCCTACTTTTATTATACACAGGACGAGCGAAAAAATCAACGAGAACCGGTAAAATTCAGAGCCGGTAAAACCACAAAATTGTAGCTTTTTTGTGAATTTGATTAAAAAGTCCTTGACAACTTGTTTCGGGTTTAACCGCTTTATACATCGCATTTACCTTGTCGATAAACTGATGAATATCCATTTCATGATAGGGATTATAAAGGGCTATCATATCTTTGATAGGAACATATCGCACGATCTCTTTAAAACTCATGGATGTTGCCCATTGGTAGTATGCCAATGCCCAGCCCAGCCAATATTCCTCACTTCAGGATGCGGTATAGTTTGGTATAATGCGTTTATATTTTATATCAGATCGATCAAGCACCTCATAGGCAAGCTCCACACGGTAAAAACTATTTATACATCAAAAGTTGACAAGCCTAGGGTAATAGTTATAATGAAATGGTTCACATTATGAACAAATTATGAAAGAAATAGCTGAAAAAGTATTAGACACGTGGTTAAGGATGACCACCATTATCAACAACAACAAGCTCACCCGGGATATTCCTTTAAATGAAGCCTTGATCTTGCGTCTTTTGATCGAAAATGAAGACAAAGATTATACAATGACTGATCTTTGTCAAAAAACGATGACGCTTAAGTCACAGATGAACAAGACCTTGGCCAATATGGAAAAGAAAGGGCTTATTTATAAGGAGCGCTCAAAAGATGATAAAAGACAGGTCTTTGTGCGTATGAAAAAAGAGGCGCGCCCCCTTTTCGATGCGCAGCATGAAAAAATCATCGGCTTGGTCTTGAAAGTCATCGATGATGTGGGCTATGAGCATGTTAAGACGTTGATCGAAGTTTTTGAAAAAGTAGCCAAAGCGGCTAGCAAGGAGATTTACAGTGCTTAAGATATTGATTGATTCAAGTTCCGACTACACTTTAAAAGAATGTGAAGAAAAAGACCTTTTAATGGTTCCGCTTACCGTCAGCATCAAAGACGAACATTATCGCGATGGTGTCGACATCAGCAAAGACGAGTTTTATCAAAAGCTCGTTGAAAGTGCTGATTTCCCCAAGACTGCACAACCATCGCCGCAAGACTTCTTAAACTATTTTAAGGAAATTAAAGAAAAGGGCGATGAATTAGTCTGCATTCTTTTATCTTCGGCCTTAAGCGGGACTTACCAAAGTGCGATGATCGCCAAAACGATGGTCGATTATGAAAAGATCTATCTTGTTGACTCGCTCAGTGCAACAGCTGGAGCGCGCATCTTGATTGAAATGGCCTTAAGCTGGGCCAAAGAGGGACTTGATGGCAAAGTAGTCAGTGCAAGACTGGAAGAGCTTAAAAAGCGGATCAGGATCTTTGCAGGCGTGGGAACCTTAGAGTATCTGGCGATGGGTGGCCGTATTTCCAAAGCTGCCGCGACGATCGGCTCTTTGGCCAACATCAAACCGGTCATCATGGTCTCAGACGAGGGAAAGGTCGAGGTCGTAGCCAAGTGCATCGGGGTATCCAAGGCGATCAAAACGCTTAAAGATAAGCTCAATGAAAATGCGATCGATCTTGCTTATCCTGCTTATTATGTTTATACATTAGGCGAAGAAAACCTCACTAAACTGAAAGAGAGTTTCAAGTCTTTGGGGATCGATGGATTAAAGAGCCAGCAGATCGGTTCAACGATCGGCGCCCATGTCGGACCGGGAGCTTTCGGGATCTGTTATATTGTTAAAGAGAGCGTCTAACAAAGATAGACCTCTTTTTTATGTTAGAATAAGGGACGTATGAAAAAAATATTAATTAGTATCTTAGCTTTATTTTTTATCTTAGCTGGCTGTACAAGTGAAACAGCTCAGACGACACCCCTGCGCGTTGTTGCTATGAAAGGACCGACGGCGATGGGGATGGTCAAAATGATGAGTGATGAATCAAATGACTACGACTTTGAGATCGTTGCCGAAATCGACGAAGTGACGGCAAGACTCATGAGTGGCGAAGCGGATATCGCTGCCCTGCCAGCCAATGTCGCTGCGACGCTTTACAATAATTCAGAAGGTGCGATCAAGGTCTTGGCCATCAATACCTTAGGGGTTTTATATATCGTGGAAAACGGCGACAGCATCAACGACATCCAAGACCTCTCTTCAAGGACGATCTATGCAGCCGGCAAGGGTGCTACACCTGAATATGCCTTGAGGTATGTATTAGAAAATAGCGGTGTCGAAGATGTCAACATTGAGTTCAAGAGCGAACAAAGCGAATGTGTCGGCGCTCTTTTAAATGATGAAAACGGGGTCGCTCTTTTGCCAGAACCCTTTGTAACGACGGCTCTGATGGCCAATCCCGATCTTAGGGTGGCTTTAGATCTCAATGATTACTACCCGAATGTCGTGACCGGTGTTTTAGTAGCCCGGACTTCGTTCATTCAAGAAAATGAAACCGCAGTCCAGGAATTCTTAAGCTTATATGAAAGTTCGGTCGACTTTGTGAATAATAATTTAGAAGAGGCTGCAGACTTAGTTGGGCAATACGATATCGTTAAAGCCGAAGTGGCCAAGGTGGCTTTGCCCAAGTGTCATATTGTCTATATCGATGCTCAAGCAATGAAAGATAAGCTCAGTTCTTATCTGAATGATCTGTATACCTTTAATGCCAAATCGATCGGGGAAGCACTGCCCTTAGATGATTTCTACTATGGAGCCTAAGCATAAGATCAAAGTTTGGACGATCGTCTTTTGGCTTTTGGTTTGGGAATTGTTAAGCCTGGCGATCAACAACAGGATCTTTTTGGTTTCCCCCCACGAGGTATTGATCAGACTTCAAGAACTAAGCCTCAGCTCGTCTTTTTGGCTCAGCGTTGTCATTAGCCTCACCAAGATCGTCTCAGGTTTCCTCTTAGCCTTTTTATCAGCACTTTTAAGTGCTTTTTTAGCTTATCGTTTTAAAAGAATAGGCGAATTATTAGCGCCGCTTGTGCTTATCATCAAATCGATCCCGGTCGCCTCTTTTGTGATCTTAGTCTTGCTTTGGACATCGTCGAAAAACCTGGCCATCGTTATCGCCTTTTTGATGGTCTATCCCATCATCTTTGAAAATGCCCTTAAAGGTTTAAATAATACGGCTCAAGAAAAGCTGGAGTTAGTCAAGATCTATCGCCTATCTAATTTTGCCTGTTATCGCTATCTATATTTAGAAAGCCTTTTGCCTTTTTTAGAAAGCGCACTCTATATCGCGATCGGTCTGGCCTTTAAAGCAGGGATTGCCGCAGAGATAATCGGTTTACCTGAATATGGTCTAGGAACCTTGCTTTATGAGTCTAAACTCTATTTTGCGACAAGCGACCTTTTTGCCTATACGCTTGTGATCATCATTTTAAGTCTTGTCACACAAAAGCTCTTTTTATACTTGTTTAAAACTTTGAAAGGAAGACTGTCAGGATGCGTTTAGAACATATCAACAAGGCATTCGCGGCCAAGGTCATCTTTCAGGACTTTAATTATGAATTTAAAGAGGGCGTTTATTTTATCAAAGGTGCAAGCGCTAAAGGAAAGACGACCCTATTTAGAATGATCGCCGGCCTTGAGACATATACGGGCGTGATCAGCGGCAATGAAGATGTCGTCCTTTTATTTCAAGAAGATCGCCTTTTAGAAGACTTCAGTGTCTATAATAATCTAAAGCTGGTAAAACAAGACCTGAGCCAGCAAGAGGCCAAGGAACTCTTGAAGGAGATCGGCCTTGATGTGAAACTTAAAGATCCAGTCAAAGAATTGTCTGGGGGCATGAAGCGGCGTTTGGCGATCGTGCGCTGTCTTTTGGTTGAAGGGCAGATATATTTATTCGATGAAGCCTTGAAGGGTCTGGATGAAAAGAATATCGAAGCAGTGATGCGCTATATCCATCAAAGATGTAAGGGCCAAATGATCTTATGGGCCTCGCACCATCTTGAGGAAAGGCGGTATTTTGAAGATTGCACTATGCTCGATCTTGATCTTTTGAATACGATAAAGGTTTAGTTGTATGAAACGAGGAACGATGATGAAAAAAAGAAAAGAGCTCCGATTTTATATTATTTTGATCATTAGTTTAGCTTTTATGTTCGGTTTTAGATTCTTGCCTGCCCCAAATGGCCTTAGCGCTTCGGGAATGCAGGTCGCAGGGATCTTTATCGGCGTTTTGATCTTGTGGCTTTTTGTAGCGATCGATTGGCCTTCGATCCTGCTTTTAGGGGCCCTAGCTTTAGTGCCAGAACTAAGCTTCAGTTCGATCTTAGCCAGCTCCTATGGCAATACGACCTTTGTCTTTTTATTGTTTACTTTTATCATCACCTATGCCTTAGGTAAGACCAGCTATCTTAAAAGGATCGCCCTGGCTTTCATCAGCTCTTCAATTGCTAAAAAGGGTCCCTGGAGTTTTGTGACCTTATATTGTGCCTCTATCATTTTTTTGGGCATGTTTATTTCGCCGACCGTCCTATTTTTTGTCTATCTTCCCTTACTAGAAGAGATCTTCGAGCTTCTTAAATTAAAAAAAGGCGACAAGCTGGCAGCGCTGCTGATGATGTCGACCGTCATTATGTGTGGGATTTCTAGTGGCATGACGCCCATTGCCCACGTCTTTCCCTTGATCTCCATGGGCTTATACGCCGATATGTATGGGGTGACGATCGACTATGCCCGCTATATGATCGCCGCGATCCCCGTGGGTCTTTTGACCGCCGTCTTTGTGCTAATAGTGTTTAAGGTCTTCTTAAGACCGGATATGTCCGCATTAAAAAACTTTGATCTAAGGCAAAATTTAGCATCTAGCAGCAAAGCCAGTTTAAAAGAGAAGATCGTGCTCATTGATTTTATCTTTGTCATCTTGATGTGGATCTTACCAGGTCTTGTGATGCTGTTAGTGAAAGATGGACCGGTATATGCCTTTTTTGCCTGGTTTGACTCTTTGGGCACGGCCATGCCCCCTTTGATCGGCCTTGTCATATTATGTATTGTCCATATCGATCAAAAACCTCTGCTTACGCTAAGTGAAGCCATGTCCAAAGGCGTCTCTTGGCCAAGCCTTATTATGTGTGCTGGAACTTTGGCAATCGGTAGCGCTTTGACTAATTCGGAAATCGGTTTTACATCATGGCTTTCTTTAAGCTTATCCCCAATGATCAGTACGCTTGATCCGCTTGTCATGGTCTTGATCTTTGCGCTGTGGGCTGCTCTACAAACCAATTTATCTTCTAATATGGTTACCGCAAGCCTTGTTACGACCGCAGCCTTATCGATCACAAGCGGCATGACGAATATCTCGATACCCGCTCTGGTGATCTGTGTCGGCATGCTTTCAGCCTATGCCTTTGCCACTCCACCCGCCATGCCCTGTGTGGCGATCGCTGGATCAAGTGGGTGGACCAATACGCTTGAAATGATGAAGTATGGTTTTGCCGCCATGATTATTGCGGTCATTTTGACGACTTTGGTCGCTTATCCCCTTGCATCCCTGCTATTTTAGAAAATATTAAAAGATCAGCTGAATTTTTGTCTGAGGTAATCAATGATCGCCAAGGTGTGTTTTTTATCATATTCAAAATAGACGCGCTTGTCCTTGCGCTTGGCTTTGATGATCCCGGCATTCATGAGGGCGTCGACATGGTAGGAGATGGTCGGCGTCTTTAAAGACAGGTTTTTGGCCAATTGAGCCCCATACATCTCTTTGTCTTTTAAAAGTTCGATGATCTTTAATTTAGAAGGGTCATTAATGGCCTTGATAAAATATTTAAGTCTTTCTTCAAGATCGTCATGAAAGAAACTGAAGTTATCGATCGCCTTGAGATCGATCGATAGACCAACGCGCATTTTTAAAGGATCTGTTTCAAAATCGCTGATGATGACGCTCATGGATCGATGGTGGACGAGGCTCGGGAAAAGATCGACTTTCTCATCAGGGCCAAGATTGACGCTCTTTAAGATAGCTTCGACCTTATCCTTGGTGAAATAGCGCAAAAACTTGCTGTGATCGATTTTCTCATAGATCTTGACCAGTTCTTTTTTGATCATCTCGATATCCTCAATAATAAGGTCAAGATAGCTACTAGGATCGTTGAGGGCCTTGATCAAGAGGATTTTATCCTGGTCGTCGATCTTTAGCTTTAACAGTTCGTCCAAGAGATTTTTGGCCTCGCCTTTGGTGATATTCAAGCGCTCGACGATCGCCAGATTATCGACGCGCATATTCTTAAAATCTTTTAGGATCTTTAAAAGCTCTGCCTTGAGCTCGTCTAGCTTTAAGGCACTGGGATCGGTAAAGCTGTTGATCAAGCAGGAAGCTAGAGAGGCTTTTGTGTGATCGAAGTAGCGATAGAGATCGCTGTTTTTTAATTGAGTTTTGAGCCTGATAGCCTTTAGATCTTCTTCGATCAGTGATTCGACCTCAGGATCGGTATGGCTGGCCTTAGACGAGTCTTCTTCATGATTAGCGATCATTTCCAAAAGATCAAGCGCTTCTAGGGTATAAAGGGGTTCTGGTTTGACGTTGAGCTTAAGCATTGAGGACCTCCGATCTTTTTGACAGGTAAAAGATTAGACTTAAAACCGAAATTATTATAGCACTTAAGACAAAGAGATCATCGGGCATTAGCTTAGTGGCGAGTAAGGAGACCAGTAAAGATATGACTGGGACAAGAGCTTGGGAGAAGGCATTTAGTAAAGCGCCGATGCGCGAAAGATATTCCTGTTTTGTCTTGAGCATCAATAAGACAGAGATCAAAGCGTTAGAAGCGGCAACTAAGACGCCGGTAATAAAGTTAGTGATAGTGATCAAAGTGATCGTGAGGAATTCATTTTGGACAAGCCCCGCTACTAAAAGACCCAGGTAAAAGAAGACGCAGGTGGGAAAGATTAAAAGAATGAGGGCTTTGTTGGAAAGGTGCTTGCTTAAAAAGGGAAAGACCAGCGCGCCTAATAAAGAGCCTAAGGATAAGGCGACGCCCATATAGGAGAGATAGGTCGCATCCGCCTGATAGTAGGTCGATACAAAGGCAGATTGCAAAGAATTAAAAGGTACCAGCAGCATATTGGCCAAGCAGCCGATGAGACAGATATAGATAAGGATCGGGCTTTGGTGCATATATTCAAGACCTTCCTTAAAATTTGTCATGATCTTAGTCTCAACTCTTTTTTTATTAAAGAGCTCTTTAGTGCGCATCATTGATAATAGAAAGGCGCTGGCGATAAAAGAAAAGGCATCGAGAAACAAGGCCATATGCATGCCTAAAAAGCCGACGATCACCCCGGCGATCCCATAGCCTACAAGCTCCGCGATCCGAGAGAGTGAAGATGAAAAAGAGGCGGCGATCTTGTATTCGTCTTGCTTGATCAAAAGCGGGACGATGGCACTGGCACAAGGAAGGCGCAAGGTCTCAAAACAAGACATGAGAAAGGTAGCCAAGATGACCATCCAGGCCTGTGCCCTTTCAAACAAAACCAGGCATGCTAAAGTGGCAATGATCAAAAAGCGGGCCCCATCGGCGATGACCATCACTGTTTTTTTGGACTTATTTGCGACAAAAGCGCCCATAAAAGGCTGAAGAAAGACGGTCGGCAGATAATTGAGACAATAGTTGATCGCCCCAATCGCGGCCGAATCGGACACTTGATATACAAGCCAAGAAAGGGCAATGGCATCCAGGGAATCGCCAAGACGATTGATGAGATTGGCGGATTGCAGACAAAGATAATCGTGGTTTTTTAAAAGGACACTGTAATTCATATCTAATCTCCTTATTAGATAAACATCTAATATTATTTGTCTCTAATTATATTAGATATTAATCTAATGTCAATAATAGATATAAATAAAACAACACTCCTTTGAGTGTTGCCTTGATGTATTGAGTGGCGAGCTAGTTTTGCCTGTCGATATAATACGGACGATCGAGTTTAAAGCTTGTTACTTTGTCGCCATCAAGATCGGCTTTGTGCAGATCGATGGCCCTGATCGTCGGATTGTCGTAGGTCTTATAGTAGTAGATCCCTTTGGAAGCGTTGATACATGATGAATAAAGTGTGATATCAAACTTTCCATCCTGGGTGATCACCGAGCCTTTGATCATCTTGACGCTGTCTAAGATATACATGAACTGGCTAAGATTAGCTTCTTCGCTTTTTTCGCTATATGAAGTGTATTTATGAAAGAGCGTCTTGATGAATCTTGAGGGCGCGGAAGCATCGCCAGGCAGTCCTAATGCGCCCATTCCCTCACAATAGGTCTTAAGATCTAATTGATCAGATAGTTCGTTTTTAGGATTTTGCGCTTTTAAACCCATGTAGTTTTTGACATTTTCAAGATGGTAGGCAAAAGGTGGGTTGTTAGTCAGGATTCCATAGGGGTCATCATAGATATGTAATCCATCTTTCTGCGACTCGATCACAACGCTGCCTGTCTCATCAGACAAGATAAAATGTAACTCCGCCAGCGGGAAGTTTTGATATGTTGCTTCAAAAAGATTCATATTGCCAAGAAGTGTTTTTGCTTCTACGAGATCTTTGCAGCTGGCCAAGATGACTAGGATGAGTTCGTAGGGGGCAATATTGTCTTTTTTAGCGTCAAAGGGGGCGTATTTAGCATTGCCAGGGAAATTGAGACCGGCCATACAAAGACCATGTTCGTTGCAGGCGTCGGCATAAAGCGGGTAGCCTTCAAAAACCGTGGCCATGCCGATAAGGGCATAGTGGGTCTTAATTTCGCTTCCATCCGCCCTTTTGAAAAAATAATTGCGCGGAGTGATGGTCACGGCCTCATTAAAGCCATAGGCCAAGTCGAGGTTGCGGCCAAAGTAAAAATCGCCATTATGATAGGTCAAAGCTGTACACATATAAGGTACCTCCTTATTTAAATTATACGCCTTTGCCAACATAATTGGGATAATATGCAAATAATGGAAATAATGTAGTGTAAGAAAGATTGTGAAAAAAGTGAAAAAAGGGCCTCGGCACCTAAAATAGGGAGAAATATGAAAAACATCAAGGAGAAAAAAGATGTGAAATTGTGGGATTTCTTGCCATATTTGGCCGTATTTGCGATAATAGTGGACGTTGAAGAAAGGAGGAGGCATGAAAAAGCTTACAGTTAGTATATTGCTAGGATTTATTGTCTTAAGCCTATGTGCCTTTAAAAACGAAGAAGGTGCAGCAACCATCGTCTCGAATTTAAACCTTGGCTCTAATGTCAAGAATATAGATAAAAATGATGACAGCGCTCCAGAGATCGACGCCAAACTCGATGAACTCAATCTATTAGAAGTAGAAAGAGAAGTGGAAGATGAGGATGGCGAAGAGGAGACACAGACTGTCTACCAGATCCAATACCCGATGGGTGAAGACTTCGATGTAACATCATATGTTGAAGCCAGCGATGATTCTGGCGAGGTGACCTTGACATCTTTTGGAAAGGTCGACCTTGAGAAGATCGGAGTATACGAAATTACAGTGATTGCAACGGACTCTTCCATGAATGCTTCTTCTCTTAAGATGGAAGTCAATGTAATCACTAAAGAAGATTATGATCAAAAGAAAAGCGAGTTAGA
The DNA here is from genome assembly GCA_944325935.1 of uncultured Erysipelotrichaceae bacterium. GTDB lineage: Bacteria > Bacillota_I > Bacilli_A > Erysipelotrichales > Erysipelotrichaceae > JAHHTG01. The sequence goes on from CALVCF010000040.1 coordinate 10,910, forward strand.
AGAAGCTCGTGCTCAAAGAGAAAGAGAAGCCGCACAAAGAAAAGCTCAGGAACAACGCCAAGCACAGATCGCTGATCTGTCAAAAATTGCAGCAAGTGGCGATCTAAATGCCCTGGCACAATCAATGGTCGGCATGGGTGGCGATTGTTACTACATTGCGAATTTATTCTTGCAGTCAGCATATGGCATTTCCGCCAGCAACCGCAGCAGCACACCGATCTCTGCTTCAGAAGCTCAGCCAGGCGATATCATCTTCTATCAAAATGGAGGATTAGGAACAACGCACTGGGCGATCTACTTAGGTGGAACGACGGCCTTACAAGGTAACTTCAATGGACGCACGATCATCGGTTCGGTCTATCTGCCCTATGGCAGTGCGCCAATCTTCTACCGTACTTATCATTAAAAGATGCTTCGGCATCTTTTTTGATGCCTTGCATGACTATTGTTTTTACAAAAGTTTAACCTCTTTGAACCTCAGCTTTTAACAATCAAAGTATAGATTAAAGGCGGAGGTTCTTTCATGACTAAGATCGTATACGCTTCAAAAAACGGTTCGACTAAGCGCTACGCCAAACAGATGGCTAAAACGCTGGGCTTTGAACTTGTTGAATATCGTGAATATGATGGCGAAAAAGCAGATGTCATCTATTTTGGCGCCGTCTACAACGCCAAGGTCTTAGGCTTGGATGAATTTTTGAGTCATCATCAAGATAAGATAGGCAAACTTCATTTAGTGACGGTCGGTTTGTTAGATACAGCTATTAAAAGTAATGAATTAGAGTATGCCAGAATGTTGAATGATATCAAACTAAGGCATGAGATCGAATTCGATCATCACCACTTGCAAGGAGCGATCGATTATGCCAAATTGAGTTTTATCGATAAACTATTCATAAGACAAAGACTCAACCATTCAAACAATCCTTCCTATAAACTGGCTTTTTCCTTGACCTTTAATAAGTGGGTCGATTATACAAATTACGAGGACTTAGCTTTGATCATTGCCAGTGTGGCAGTTTAAGCAGCTTTCAGTAAGTATAAAGGGGAAAGATGTGATTTATAGCGTATATTTTTATGTCTTATCGATACAATTATGACTTTTAGGTTGACACTTGATGAGATTTTCTTATAATAAGCACGTAAATAAAAGTTGCATAGAGGTAGCAATGCATCAGAGTAGCATGCGGAGCCGGCAGGTGAAGAAACATGTGAAAGGTAATCATTGCCGAAAGCCAGGCTTTGGCGAAAGCTTGACTTGGGGTTATAGGGAATACCTATAACACTCCTTCATTTTGAAGAGGCGCTATTGGACAAGATCAGATCAAAGCGGTCATGCCAAGCGCATGGCTTTTATTTACCACCACTAACAGGAGGTAAAGAAATGAGAAGATTTGGTGTTGTTTTATTGATTTTAGTAATGACTTTATCATTTGTCGGATGTAGCTCGGGGCAAACAGCTGAAGCAGATGATACTTTAGTCGTTGGGATGGAATGTGCCTATGCCCCGTTTAACTGGTTATCTAATGAAGAGAGCGAAACAAGCGTAGCGCTTGAAAACGGAGGCTATTGCGATGGTTATGATGTCATGATCGCTCAAAGGATCGCCGATGGCCTAAACAAGGAACTGATCGTGCGACAGATCAGCTGGGACGCCTTGATCCCGTCATTACAAAATGGGGATATCGATATGATCATTGCCGGTATGACAGCCGATGAAGATCGTGAGGAAGTAGCTGATTTTACCAGCCCTTATTATGAATCGGCCGATATGGTCATGATCGTAAGAAAAGATAGCCCGCAAGCTGCTTATACTGATATCCAGGACTTTAGTGGCGAAAGGGTCGTTGGACAAAGCGGCACTAATTATGATACAGTCATCGATCAGATCGAAGGAGTCGAACATATGACCCCGCGTGATAATTATGCCGAAATGGTCGTAGCCCTACAAAATGGCGATGTTGACGGAATCACGGCAGAGTTAGCGGTAGCTGAAGGTGTCGTCAGCGCCAATAGTGATCTTAGCTACCTTTCTTTTGAAGAGGGACATGGTTTTGAGATCGATACCACGGTTTCAGTCGCTTTAAGAGAAGGTGAAAGAGGATCTGAACTGTTTGAAAATGTCGAGAGCATCCTCGACTCGATCTCGCTTGATGAAAGAGCAGAAATGATGGCTGAAGCAACTAGCAGACAGCCGGCAGGCGAATAAGATGAATCTGGATCTAGTAAAGGCCTGGGAGATCCTGGTCACTAATTTCCCCATCTTTTTAAACGGTATTATCAATACGGTAATTTATGCCTTGGTCGGTACGGTCGTCGGTTTATTGATCGGTCTTGTCTTCGGGGTCATTAAAGCCGAAGCGATCTCACCTTTTGATTCAAGACTCACAAGAATCATCAAAAAAAGCTCACAGTTTTTGATCGGTCTATACATTTGGTTTTTTAGAGGGACCCCAATGATGGTCCAAGCGCTCTTTCTCTATTACGGGCTAAGTCCGATCGTGGGCTGGGATGGCCCGACCGCTGGTCTTTTTGTCATATCGATCAATACAGGGGCTTATATGGTCGAGATCATCCGCTCTGGCTTATCATCGATCGACAAGGGTCAAAATGAAGCCTGTATGTCTTTGGGCTTGAGTCATTTTCAAAGTCTTGTCTATGTCATCTTGCCCCAAGCGATCAAAAACAGCTTTCCGTCACTTGGCAATCAGCTGATCGTCAATATCAAGGACAGCTCGATGCTGAGTGTGGTCTGGGTGGTCGATCTCTTCTTTCAGACTGGAGCGATCGCCAATACCAACTACCGCTATGTTGAGACCTATTTTGTGAGTGCTATATTCTATTTGGCCTTGACGACGATTGCAACCTTCTTCCTCAATCTAGCAGAAAAAAAGATGAATATTAAAGATGGCGGAAAGGACTTTTGTGCATAATTATGGAACGTATCTTAGAAATAAAAAATGTTGAAAAAGGTTTCGGGACGCAAAAAGTCTTAAAGGATATCAGCTTCGAGGTCAATAAAGGCACCGTCACCAGCATCATCGGACCCAGCGGCAGTGGCAAGTCAACGCTATTAAGATCGATCAATATGTTAGAAAAGATCGATGGTGGGAGTATCTATTACCATGGCAATAATATCTATGAACTGACGGATATCAATCAATACCGCTCCAAGGTCGGAATGGTCTTTCAAAACTTTAACCTCTTCAATAACATGTCGGTCCTCAACAATTGTCTTTTAGGAATGGTTAAGGTATTAAAGATGGATAAGGAAAAGGCGAAAGAAAAAGCTTTAAAACATTTAGATGATGTCGGTATGCTGAACTTTAAAGACCGCTCGCCCTTGACTTTGTCCGGCGGCCAGAAACAAAGAGTAGCGATCGCCCGGGCGCTTTGCATGGACCCGGAGGTAATGTTGTTTGATGAGCCAACCAGTGCCTTAGATCCCGAAATGGTATCAGAGGTCTTGGCGATCATGAAAGATCTGGCAAGAGTCAAGATGACGATGATCGTAGTGACACATGAGATGGGTTTTGCCAAGGATGTAAGCGATGAGGTCATCTTTATGGACGAGGGCCTGATCCTAGAAAAGGGAAGCCCGCAAAAGATCTTTAATGAGCCGTCAAAAGAGCGGACTAAAGCTTTCTTGAAACGCTATTTAAACAGTTAAAGGAATTTGTGATATACATGATCAAAACACAGGAATAACTTTATTGCGAGTCCATTCTTGTGTTTTTTAAATAAAGGACATGACTTCATACAAAGGCTTGGCTTCTTCAAGATCGTCAAATTGTTTGACCTTCCGTGAGCTGGCTAGCTTGGAAAAGCTGTGGATCTTATCATCATGATAATCATATCGTTAGAATCATCTCATTGATTAAAAGTGGTAAATGTGACAAAAATAGTCAGTGAGGCAAAGCTTATGGACATAGCTAGAGACAAATATTTAAAAGACTTGATCGATCGCATGAATAACGGAATGATCAAGGTCGTGACTGGAATTAGAAGATCTGGAAATTCTTATTCTATATGAAATAATATAGATTGCACTTAATTAGGTGCAATCTATATTTTGTTTGCGCGCCATGAGCGCGCTCTAACGGGTGAAAGTCCCGAACACGCCCAGATAGTGGGAAGTGTATAGCTGAACAGCAAGGGTGTCCATCGTGAGGTGGAATCTGAAGGAAGCTGTAAGCAAATCTCTGGT
>CALVCF010000041.1 GCA_944325935.1 uncultured Erysipelotrichaceae bacterium
ACGGTGCAATCCTAGTTGTTGCCGCAACTGATGGACCAATGCCTCAAACTCGTGAACACATCTTACTTGCTCGTCAGGTTGGTGTTCCTTACATCGTTGTCTTCTTAAACAAGTGCGATATGGTTGACGATGAAGAATTAATTGATCTTGTCGAAATGGAAGTTCGCGAATTATTAACTGAATACGGCTTCGATGGTGAAAATGCACCTGTTATCCGCGGTTCAGCTTTAAAGGCTCTTGAAGGCGATCCTAAATGGGAAGAAAAGATCGATGAGTTAATGGATGCTGTTGATACATACATCCCTGATCCAGTTCGTGAAGTTGATAAGCCATTCTTAATGTCTGTTGAAGACGTCTTCACAATCACCGGTCGTGGTACAGTTGCTACTGGTCGTGTTGAACGTGGTGTTGCTCACTTAAATGACGAAGTTGAAATCGTTGGTATCAAGCCAACTAAGAAGACTGTTATCACTGGTCTTGAAATGTTCCGTAAGCAACTTGATGAAGCTGAAGCTGGTGACAACATTGGTGCTCTTCTTCGTGGTGTAAACCGTGACGAAGTTGAAAGAGGACAAGTTCTTGCTAAGCCAGGTACTGTTACTCCTCACACTAAGTTCAAAGCACAAGTCTACATCTTAACAAAGGAAGAAGGCGGTCGTCATACTCCATTCGTATCTAACTACCGTCCTCAATTCTACTTCCGTACAACAGACGTAACTGGTGTCATCACTCTTCCTGAAGGAACAGAAATGGTTATGCCAGGTGACCACGTTGAAATGACTGTTGAACTTATTGCACCTATCGCTATCGAAAACGGTACAAAGTTCTCTATCCGTGAAGGTGGTCGTACCGTCGGTTCTGGTAACGTTACCGAAGTTATTGCTTAATTAACTTAAAAATTAAATTAAAAGATGGTTCTTATATAGAGCCATCTTTTTTTGTATAATAGATATGCATGTACCAAGCTATTATTTTTGATTTTGATTACACTCTCTCTGACCGCTCTTTTGCCTTGCACGAGGGGCTCAAGCGCATTGTAGAATTGTTTTTAAAGCTAAGTGATGAAATTGAAAAAGAGGCGCTGATCCAAAAGCTGATGGTTTTAGACGGTGAAGGAACTAATGGAAGAGCACCTTTGATCAAATATCTATGCCGTAATTATCAATTAGACGAGGCTGATATCAAACCATATTTTGATACTCTATCTTATGATATGGCAAAATATACTCTGCTAGATAGTGCAGCGCTAACGGTCCTGACCACTTTAGGAAAAGAAGGATATAAGCTTGCCATCTTGACCAATGGCGACATTAATACGCAATATCTCAAGATCGATACCGTTTCGCTTCGTCCCTATTTTGATGTGGTTATGGCCTCTCTTGAGTCGGGAGTCATGAAACCTAAGGCCCTGCCCTTTTTAGAAGTAGCGAAAAAACTTGGGGTAGAGCCACAAAACTGTCTTTATGTCGGTGATGTTTTCTTCTCTGACGCTCTTGGAGCCTATCGAGCTAAAATGGATTATATTTTAATCAATAATTCTCGTAAGCACTATTATCCGCCCTTTGTCAAACAAATCGCCCATTTAAGCGACCTATTATCATATCTAAAAGAAAAAGGCGACTAGCCTTTTTTACTTTCCTGATATTGTGCACATAAAATGTACAGGATATCGACAACATTCATAATGCTGATCCTAGAACCACTGTGTAGCTTGCCATAGCGAATATCAGAAGACGAGATATTGAGGTTAAAGTCGACCATCCGCGATAGAGACGAATTCTCTAAACGCGTGATCGTAAAGATTGTAACTTGATTCTCCTTTAGTTTGCGTACAATTTTAATGATATGACTTTCTTCGATCTCATCGGCCATCACGATCGCGACATCATTTTCAGACATAATATCAGCTAACGCCATCTGATGATTAACACCTTCCGGACAATAAGATGCTTTTGCGAGATCTAAAAGTTTATGTTGGGCATCAAGTCCAGCTATATAAGATGACCCTTCGCCGAAAAAGACCAATTTGTCGCTATCAACCATGCGTCTGGCGCATTCTTCTAAAAGATTGATGTTCAATAATTCCTTGGTTCTTCTTAAAGAATCAATATTCAAAAGAGTAACCTTATTAACGAGGTCTTCGATCACCTTCTCCCCTTTAAGATTGCGGCCATCATCACTACCGTCATCATGATCCAGCAGTTCTGACATCATCATGCGATGCAAGCGCTTATAGCCTCCGAGTTTGACCTTCTTGCACAAACGAACGATCGTCGCAGGCGAACAAAAAGTTTTCTTCGCTAATTCCAGGATATTCAGTGTAACTGCTTCCTGGGGACTATCGATCAAATATGATACCAAAACGCGCTCCGACTCTGTCGCATTAGGTTGATATTCTTTTAAGATCACGCTGACTTTTTTCATATTTTCATAATAGCACTTATATTTCTATTTTTAAAAAATATTTTTGTATTTTCAAACATAGGAAAGAAAATAAACACTAAAAATGTTAAAACTGTTCCGCAATAAAACTTTTGATCAGCTCGATCGCAACATCTTTTGTTGCCGGATCATCTAAAAGGCGATGCTGCCCGTCGCCTAATAAGACTAAGCGCTTATGCGGATTTTCCATTTTTCTATAGTATTTATGAGCGACTGTATAAGGGATAAGCTCATCTTTTAAGGCAGCGATGAATAAGGTAGGACACTGAACTTTAAAGATGGCCTCCTTGCAGTTATCAACGACATCCATGAAAGTCTTATAAAATTCCGAAGGCAGTTTAACAAATTCTTCTTCCTTCTTTTCCTTATTTATGGCACTTGTCACAATATTGCTGGCGGTGGTGATGGTGGCGTAATCAAAAGCCGGCGCCAACAGGATCAAGCGCTTGATGACAAATTTCGAAGCCAGATAGGAAGCGATGACGCCACCCATCGAAAAACCGATCAATATAATTTCGCGCCCCTCATTTTTAGCTTGAATGATCGCTTCTTCGGCACGTGATACCCAGTTATACCAGACATTATCACTGACATAACGCTGATCAAACAGATTGGGTGCGATGATATCATAATCATGTTCTAAAGCCTTGATGAGATTAGCGAATTCGACATTGCGTCTTTTACCAAAACCATGGATCATGATGATCAAAGGCGTCGCTTTTTTCTTTTTTAAAAAATTAAACAGTTTCATCCTTCTTTATTATACCTATCGATCGCCATTTCTAAAATATCATTCATCATTTCTTGATCCATCGCCCCATTTTGGTAGCCGATATAGGAGCCATCCGGACCGATAAAGACCAGAGTGGGAAAAGCACTGATGCCAAGACTTGAAAACAGCGCTTGATCAGAATCGATCAAAACAGGCTGCTTGAGCATATTTTCGCTGATAAAATCATCGATCGAGCCACCGGCTCTTGACGCATTGATATCTTCATTCATCACATAGAAGAAATGGACATCATCTCTCGAAGCTGCCAGTTCTTCATAGGCCGGAAGCTCTTGTTTACAATAAGTGCACCAGGAGGCAATAAAGTTCAAGACGACATAATCTCCTTCATAGTCACTGAGCTTATGGATCACGCCTTCATTATCGCGCAAACTGAAGCTTATTTGACCTTCCTCATTTTGGACCGTATCGACATGCTGCAGATCGTTAATCATAGTAACAGCTTCATAAAGCAAGGCAAAGCCAAAGACCAAAATGATGATCGCTGCCGCCTTATAGATCTTGACTAGTATCTTCTGCTTATTCTTGATAAAAGCGATCGCCTTGTCATAAACAAGAGCCACGACAATAAACGGCACCCCAAATCCCAGACCATAAACAATGATATATAAGCTGCCAAAAGCGGGCTCGCTTCCGGCTATGATCAAAACGCTGGCCATCATAGGACCGATGCAAGGGGTCCAGGCAAAGGAAAAGACAAAACCGAGAAGATAAGCCCGTAATATTCTAAAGCCGTCTCTTTTAAGAGGATCAAGTTCAAGGCGCCTTTCTTTTCTTAAAAGAGGGATATCAATGAATCCTAAAAGATAGAGGGCGCAAAGAATGATCAATAAGCCACCAAACAGATCAAAGAAGATCTTATTAGAAGCGATGAAATCATTAATGACATCACTGGCTAGCGCTAATAAAAAATACGACGTCATGATGCCCATGACAAAACAGAGGCTCATGAAGATCCGATATAGATAGGGATATTTCGCCTTTCCCTTATCAATTGACAGATAGGCCATATATAAGGGCACTAGCGGCAAGACACAGGGCGACAAAAAAGATAAAAGACCCTCAATAAAGACCGCAGCCAGATCTAGTCCATTCATTCTATTTCAAAACAAAGAAATATAAAAGAACGATGATACCGACAACGATTCGATAATAGCCGAATACTTTGAAATCGTGTTTCTTGATATAAGACATCAAGAAACGAATCGCTATGATCGAAACGATAAAGGCACTGAACATTCCAACTAATAAGACGGCCCATTCAGCCAGTGAGAAGAAGTAGCTCACTTTAAGCAGTTTCAATAGGCTCGCCCCAAACATGACAGGAATCGCTAAAAAGAAAGTAAATTCCGCCGCTACCTTGCGCGAGACGCCGATCATAAGAGCGCCTAAGATCGTGGCACCCGAACGCGATGTCCCAGGAAATATGGCGGCAATGAGCTGAAAGACGCCGATGATCATGGCATCCTTGTAAGTGATCTTATTTAATGAATCGACCCTTTCTTTATTCTTCGAATGATTTTCGATATAGATAAAGCCAATTCCAAAGATGATCAGCATCAGTGCGACTACAACGGCATTATAAAGATACTTCTCTAAAATATCATCTAAAAAGATACCGACGATCGCAGCTGGGATACATGCCACCAGGATCTTGAACCAAAGATGCATGATATCTGTCTTGATGAACGGACCTTTTTCTTTCTTAAAATTAAAAGGCCAGATCTTTTTAAAGTAAAGAAGCACGACTGCCAAGATCGCCCCTAGCTGAATGACGACCAAAAAGACATTCCAGAATTCTATACTGAAATTGAGATGGACAAATTCCTCAAGAAGGATCATGTGGCCAGTCGAAGAGATGGGCAACCACTCGGTGATTCCCTCGACCACCCCAAACAGGATCGATTTTAATAGTTCAATTAACATATCCATAAATATTCTCCCTTTAATTGAAATAGACAAGCGGATCTTCTAATTGCTCGCCCTGGCTAAGTTTATCCAGATATAAAAGACAGGTATCGTAACCATCTTCCGCCTGGATCGTATGAATAACGCCCTCTAAGCGGTAGAATTGATTCTTTTTGATCTTTTTCTTATCGATCCCGACGACCGTCAAAGACATCATAGCGATATCTTCGCTGCAACAGATCATAGCCTCCCTGCCCATGATACAGGCCCTGTCATATTGACTAAGATCCTCCATCCATTTGACGTTGATGCTGATATGCTTATTGGCGTATTTTTGCGGCTTGCTGGAGGCGTCGACATACCAAGCCCCGTAGTCGATATCGCTGATATACAAAAGGTCTTGCGAAAGATCGAAGAGCTCAAATTCCTTGAAGGAAACGATCTCATGCTGCAGATCTTCAAAGATGAGTTCAGCTTTTGGATTCAGACCCAAAACATTATTGCGTATAAAAAGATAATCATCTTTATTGGCAAAGCGGTTAAAGATGATGCACTCTGCTGATTTGATGTGGTAGTAGACAAAAGTCCTAAGATTATTGACAACGCTTTTAAAAGTAGAGGCGTCGACGGCACTGAGAGTCTGGGCGATCTCCCAGTTTGGAAAGGCAGTGACATTCAAAAGAAAGGGCAGCTCATCCTGCATGCCGTTGCCCTCGACAAAGATCTGATCAAAGTTATCCCGACTGTCAAGTTCCTTCATCTTGGCCAGATCCAATTCTTCAAAGCGTTCAAAATAAACTACTTCCGCATTGGCATAATGTAAAAAACGCTCATCATAGCTTTCTTCGCCATCTTCAAAGGCGATGATCAGCGTTCTTTCTCCTTCGTTAAAAGACGGTGATAAAAGGGTCTCCTTGATGATCGAAGTCTTGCCGCTGTCTAAAAGACCGCCGAAAAAATATAAGGGCTTAGGCATTTAGGATCTCCTTGATCAGGCTTTGATCTAATGCGTTCCCAATTAGTACTATTTTGGATCTAGCCTGTTTTCTATCATACCATATATTGATCTCTTGATCTGCATAAGAGAAATAGAGATCCTTATCTAGATCGGTATGGACATAACCTTTGGCACGCAACACATTATCCGGTAATTTCAAAAGCACCTTTCTTAGTTCGTCTTCAGCAAATGTGCGGTCCGGATATAAAGCCAGTGATGTAAAAACATCATCGGCAGCATGATGGTGGTGATGGTGCTCATGATCGTGATGACAAAGATGTTCCAGCTCTTCTTCGCTGCAGGCGCCACTGCATTCTTCGCAATGACATACGCCCTCTTCCATCATCGAAAGGAGCTTATCAGCACCCATGAAACGATAGGGACTGGTCAGGATCTTGGCATCTTCGTTAAGCGCCGACAGCATCTTGACGACCTCGTGTTTCTTATCTTCTGCAATATCTTCAACTCTGGTCAAAATGATCATATTAGCCATAACGACCTGATCATCAAAAAACTCTTTGAAATTCTTGTGGTAGCTTATTGCCTTTTTCGCATTGACCAAAACGATATGCGCCGCCATTTCAAAATCTTTTTCGTGATTGATGCTCATCATGATCTCTGAGAGCTTGCCAACGCCTGATGGTTCAATGAAAAGCGTATCGATGTCATAGCGCCGGATCTCATCTAAAGCATCCTTGAGTTCGCCCTTTAAAGAACAGCAGATACAACCGCTGTTGATCGATTTGATCGCCAACTTTTCGCTAAAAAGTTCCCCGTCGATCCCTTCGTCTCCAAACTCATTTTCAATAAGCATCGTCTTTTTAAGATCTCTTTCTTTTAAGAGGTAATTGATGAGCGTGGTCTTGCCAGCTCCCAAAAAACCTGAAACGATATAAACTTTGATCATACTCAACTCCCGTACTTATCTAAAAAATCTTCGATCTTTTTCTTCTCTTCCAGCTTTCCGATCAAAAAATAGGTTCTTCTTCTGACTTCCATTTGTAAATAGACCCGGTCATGATTGACATCGATAAAATAATCCTGCATTTTATCAAAGGGATAAAAGCGTCCAATAATAATAGCGCCTCTTTCGCTTAAACCTGAAGGCGAAATATAGATAATGATGGCGCTAAGGCCAAAACAGGTCAAAGTTACATAGTTGGCCGCTTCAAAATGACTTGTCAGGAATTGAAAAAAGCCAAAAGCGAAAAGCACCAGCGGGATAAACCACTTAAGCCCGGCGCTCATTTCTAATTTAACAAGGCGTCCTCTGAACAAGACAAAGGCCGCGTAGATCAAAACGATCAGATTAGCGAAAAACCAAAACATCACAAAGCCTTCTTCTCAATGATCTTGCGCACGACAAAATCAACTATTACATTATAGACAAGTACCATGATCAAGGCAAAAAGAATGACTGAAAAGAAATCATCAGCCCCGATCATAGGCGCCACATTGACCGCTAATACCAGGATAATAGCCAAAAGGAAGACATAAAAGCGAAAGATCTTTTGACATAGTTTCTTAAACAGCGGATTAACTTCATATTCCTGTCCCTTGAACTTGATTGTATCGACCTTTGCGATCACTACACTCATTATAATATCCATAATGCTCCTTTAACGATATTTATCTAAATGACAATCTGAGGCCACATTATCAATGATCCCTTGAACGATCTTTTCGATCCGCGAGTTCTTAGAATAATCGGCTCTCGCCATAAACATGGCTCGCTTATTTTCATAAAGGTCCTTGGCTAAAAGCTTCGCCCCCTCATCATCCTTAAAGACGGCGATCGTCGTTCCGCCATTATCCGAAACGACCTTCATCGAGGGCACATCCGTCAAGCCATCTCCGAAATAGATCATTCGATTTAAGGGAATATACTTATCTTCATCCCTAGTCGAGCGATTGAGATCGATATCATTAGTCTCTAAAAAGACACCTTTGTTGATGCGAAAGAGATATTGAGTCTTAACAGTATAATTGATCACTCGCGCCGGCCATAAGATATGGCCTTTGGCATCATAATAATAGCTGCAGGCATAGATCCGCTTAAACTCTTTAGCGATCGAAGTGCCTAAGATCATATCTTTAAGACCACTTGAAATAATATAGTGTTCAAGTTTGATGTCCTTGTCTTTAGCATAGGCATTGATACGGGAAAACCAACTTTTAACACCCTTAAAAAGCTCGATATACTGCCCCTCTTTGATCAATTCATTGCGCGTTATATCTTTGGCGCTTAGAGCCATCTGGTACATATAGGCCAAGATCCCGTCGATATTATGTGCTTTAGCCAGCTTATCACAATCTGACCAAAAATCTTCGGCGCAATTATAACCTAAACGCTCAAAAAGATGAAATTCCTGCATGTCGCGCGGTGATAAAGTCTTATCAAAATCATAGATCAAGGCCATCTTGGTCTTCATTAGAGCACCTCATCTAAATTCTTGATCGCTTCAATATAGATAGCGACCTGCTTTAAAAGATCCTCCACTCTTAAACATTCATCGACATCATGGATATGACCGTCATGGCCTAAGAACTCACAACCAAATGCGATACAATTATCCATGGCCTTGGCATAGGTCCCTCCGCCAATGGCCATCATCTTTGTCTTATCATCGCCAGTCACCTTGATATAAGCTTCTCTTAAAGCCTTGGGCAATTTTGACTCTGGATCAAAGAAGAGTGGCTTGGCACTTGATCTAAACAGGAAATGATTATTTCCTAAATTCAATTTTTTCTCAAGATATGCTTTTACCTCTTCTGTCTTAGCAGTCGGGGGGAAACGCACATCGATACTGAAGGCGACCTTGCCCTCGACCTTATGGACGACACCAATATTTAAAGTAGAATCGCAATACTGATCATTAAAACGCTCCAATCCGATCTTATGGCCGTGGTTGTCAAGGCCGATCTTATCGTGGAAGAAGGCGACTAGCTCATCATCAAAACCGGCAATATGTAGACCTTCCATCAGATAATTAAAGGCGTTGATGCCAAGGTCGGGAGTTGATGAATGCGCGGCTTTGCCGAAGACATTTAAGGTGATGAAGTTATCTTCTTTTATAATGTTGTATTCAATATCGTGATCGCGGAAGAATTCGTTCAACAAAGACTCATCATAAGAATCCTTTAAAAGTTTGACCGTGACCTTCTTCATGACGACATTGCTGGCCTCGCCGCCCTTAATATCAATGATCCGGGAAGATAGAGCCCTTATTTCCCCGCCGATGATCCCTTTTTCAGCGAAGATCCCCGGGAAATTGGCGTCAGGGGTAAAGCCTAAGTCAACTGAGCCCTCTTTATTTACATAGTGTTCAATACATTTAGAACCGCTTTCTTCATTTGTGCCTAAGATCAAGCGCACCCGATTCTTAAACTGATAATTGGTATCGTGCAGGTATTTCAAAGCATAAAGCGAAGCGATCGCTGCGCCCTTATCATCCGATACCCCGCGCCCATACAAGACATCGTCCCTTATTTCTAGTTTGAAGGGGTCGCTTCTCCAACCCTCACCAGCGGGCACAATATCAAGATGGGCCAAGATCCCGATCACTTTCGCTCCCTGACCCAATTCGCCATAAGCGCAGTAATAGTCCAGATTTTGGGTTCTAAGACCCTTTTCTTCCATCAAAGTCAAAGCCTCAGCCAAGACTTCACGATTGGCCTTGCCAAAAGGAAGCTCTTCATCGCTGTAAACCGAATTATAGGCGACGAGCTTCGCCAAGTCTTGGATCATTTCATCTTTATAAGTATCTATAAATTCTCTAACTTCCATAAATCTCCTTCAAAACTACAAATCGACAATTAAACCGACCGGACAGTGGTCGCTGCCATAGACATCATCATAGATGATGCTGTCGCTCACTTGAGGCATTAAACGTTTTGAGACGACAAAGTAATCAATGCGCCAACCGACGCCCCTTTCTCTTGCCCGAGCCCGATAGGACCACCAGGAATACTGAACGCGCTCTGGGTAGAGCTCACGATAAGTGTCCGCAAAACCCGCCTTTAATAATTCGCTGAATTTAGCCCTTTCTTCATCGCTGAACCCAGCATTGAAATGGTTGGTATCCGGATTCTTTAAATCGATCTCTTCATGGGCAACATTGAGATCGCCAGTATAGATAACGGGCTTTTTTTGATCAAGCTGTGTGAGATGCTTCCTTAAAAGATCCTCCCACTTCATACGATAATCAAGTCTTAAAAGTCCATCTTTCGAGTTGGGTACATAGGCGCAGACAAAATAATAATCGCGATATTCAAGAGTGATGACTCTGCCCTCTAAAGGTTCGTCTTCCCCTTCGATATCATAAATAACGTTTAAGGGTTCTTCCTTGCTGATGACCATCACGCCCGAATAGCCCTTGCGAACGGCCGAGTTGATATAGAGATGATAACCGTCGAAGCTATGAGGCAATTGTTCAGGCTGCAATTTCGTCTCTTCAAAAGCCATGATATCCGGGTCTTCGCTTTTAATGAATTCTAAAAGCGTCCCCTTATTCATAATGGCCCTAAGACCATTGACATTCCAGTTTAAGAGTTTCATCAAATGCTCCTTGTCGCTTTTTTGAGGAAAGCCTTTTCCTCTTCGTTTAAATAAGGCGCCAGATTCTTATATACATCCTGATGGTAGCTGTTTAAACGCTCTCTGGTCTTTTCATCAAGATACTTCAGATCGATCAGATCCAAATCAAAAGGCAGCATCGTCAAATGCTCAAAGCCTAAAAATTCGCCATACTCGCTCTCCATCTCTTTTTTACAAAGCAATAGATTCTCGCATCTAATACCAAACTTGCCTTCAAAGTAGACTCCTGGTTCATCCGAAAAGATATTGCCAGGCTTAAGGGCAACCTCTTCACTCTTGTTGCCACAAAGACGATAGCGGATATTAGGGGGCATTTCATGCACGGCCAATACCTGTCCTACGCCATGTCCAGTGCCACAGCGATAGTCAATCCCTCTTTCCCATAAGTACTGGCGAGCTAAGATATCGAGTTTATCGCCACTTAGACCTTTCAAGAACTTAACGCTGGCTAAATTGAACATGCTGGCCAAGACTAAGGTAAAGTACATCTTGATCTCATTATCTACTTCACCCAGGGCAAAGGTCCGGGTGATATCGGTCGTCCCTTCAAAATACTGTCCGCCTGAATCGATCAAGATAATGCCTGCATTGTGCAAGGGGGCATTGACTTCTTTGGTGGGGGAATAGTGCATCATAGCGGCATTGGCATTATAGCCGACGATCGTGTTGAAACTTAGATCGAAAGCCTTATATTCTAAACGGGCGCGATTGACCTTGAGCTTGACATCATATTCAGTGAGCCCTTCTTTATCGCTTTCCTTGAGCCACTTCATAAAGCGCAGCATCGCCACCCCGTCATAGATATGAGCCAGCTTATTATTTTTGATCTCGATTGGATTTTTGACCATCTTCATCTCTTCGATGAGTCCTAACATATGATGGATCTCATTCGACCTATCTAGCAGACGGTAGGTTTCATAAGAGCACTTGTTTTCATCGAGTAAGACAACTTCTTTTCTTAAAGACCGGATAAAATCATAAAATGCCTCGTAGGGCCTTACGATCACACCGTCTTCGTAAAGACCTTCTAAGATCTGGTCTGACAAACGAGACTTGTTGATAAAGAGATAGACATTATCGCGGTTGAAGACGATGTTGGCCAAAAAAACTGGCGTATAGGCGATGTCGTTGCCTCTTAGATTGAGGATATAAGCGACCGATTCCAGATTTTGGGTGATCATCGTTTTTTGATGCAAAACTTCCTTGATGATGCATAGCTTTTCAAGGCGCGTTAAGCCTGTGTATTTTTTGGCTAATTCATAGAGCATGTCGCTGTTTAAAGGAGAAAGATAAAAAAAAAGATCGCTATATAGATCAATACTTTCAACTTTGATCTTATGAGCTAAAAGCTTTTTGACCAAAGCGGCACTGACGACTCTTCCATCTAAGCCAACGACCTTTCCTTTGGCATATTTGATCAAATAATCTTCGGCACTTAAGACCCCTTTCACACCAAGTCTTTCTAATATAATATCTGTTCCTTCGATCTCCTTTTGGGCTTGGGTATGATAGCGCCCATCTACGAAAAGATGAGCATCGTGCTTGCTGACGACAAGTTGTCCTAAAGAACCGCTAAAACCCGAAAAATAGCGAAGAGTCTTGAAGTGCTCGCTGATATATTCAGACATGTGGTAATCACTGGTATTGATAAAATAAAAATCTACCTGTGCTTCGGTCATCTTCGCTTGTAATTCAGCTAATCTTTCTTTTATTTCCATACCCCTAATTTTAGCACAAAGCCTCATAAATCTCGCTATTATTATGCCCGATCTTTCACCTCGCTCTCCTTTGATCTTAAGATCCATCCATATGGAAATCTCGCATAAGAAACAGCGACTTTTTAACTTTAAAGCTAAGCGCCAATTAAAAAGCGCACTTGGATGCGCTTTTAAACTTGTCTTGTCTTTATAAGGATCATTAAGCTTGGCTGTCTAAAAACGCCAAGACCTCTTTAGCATTTTCATTCACTTTGACTTTGGGATAGCTTTTTATGATCACGCCATCTTCATCAATGACATAGGTCGATCGGACTGTGCCCATCGAAACCTTGCCATAAAGTTTCTTTTCCTTCCAAACATCATAGGCCTCGATAACCTGATGCTCAGGATCGGCCAGCAGGATGAAGGGCAGATCGTGCTTAGTTTTGAAATTTAAATGAGAACGGCTGTTATCCTTACTGACGGCGATAACGATAACATCGCGTTTTTCAAATTCAGCAAACAGCTCTTTGAATGCCAAGGCCTCTTTTGTACAGCCTGGAGTATTATCTTTCGGATAAAAATATAAGATGACCTTATGACCTTTAAAATCTTTTAAGCTTATTATTTCGCCTTTCTCGTTAGCCAGGCTGAAATCGGGTGCTTTGCTTCCTATTTCTAACATAATTTTGCTCCTATAATCGATGAAAGATCGGCTGCATCTTATCAAAAGTGCAGTATTCTTTAAAACCGAGTTCTTTTAAATAAGTCATGCCTGCTTTGATATGCGCTCCCAAATGTTCTTTTTTATGTGAATCTGAACCCAGGGTGATGATCGTGCCCCCCAGATCTTTATATAACATCAAGATATCTTTGCTGGGCGTTGAATCCTTAAGACCATAGCGGATAGATGAAGTATTAAGCTCAAGGCCCTTGCCATCTTTAATGGCGACCTTTAAGATCTCTGCGATCAGGTCTTTTAGTTTAATAAAGGGATAGACACCTAATTGATCATAGCGCACAAGATGATCGAGATGACCTAAGACAGCATAATTCTTATAATGCTGGACCGCATATAAGATCTCTTTGTAATAACCTTCATTGTATTCTTTTTGGCTTTTTCCTTTCTGGTAATCACCCAAGAAAAACTCCTTATCATCGACCTGATGGACGGAAAGGATCACAAAATCAAGCGGATATTTACAAAAAAGCTTTTCAAAATCGGAGACCGTATGTCGTTGAATGCCAAATTCCAAGCCCCTTTTCAAGGTGATCTCGCCAGCGTATTTACGCTTCAATTCTTCAATTAAAGGAAAGTAGCGCTCATAGTCGACATTAGCTAAAAAACGTCCATCAACGATAAGCGGACCATCATCCAGATCCCTTTTGACTCCGTAATCGACATGATCGGTAAAACAGATCTCGCTAAGTCCTAGGGCGATCGCATCCTTCACCACTTCTTCCATTGGATAATCAGAGTCATCGCTAAAGGATGTGTGTACATGATAATCTACTAACATTTTCTAGTCTCCTTTAGTAAATGTTTACAACCCTCTAAGATCTCATTATAGGCGGTCTCAAAATCATCGCTATACCAGGGATCGGCGACCGGCTTTTCATTAAGCATCCTGATCTTGCCTTTGGGATCTTGAAATATCCTTCTTAAATCTTGCAGGTTGTATCTATCCATCGCGATGATGCGATCCCATTTATCATATTCGTCCTTTTCGATATGGCGGGCTCGATGTGCCCTCACTTTAACGCCTTTTTCTAAAAGTTTACTCTTAGCTTTAGGATAAATGGTATTACCGATCTCTTCATAACTTGTGGCGCATGAATCGATCATATAATTCTCGCTTTCCTTAGCATCGTCGACCAGCTTTTGCATAATACATTCTGCCATTACCGATCGGCAGATATTGCCATGACAAACAAACAGTATTCTAACCACACTTATATCCCCTAATAGATATCAACATAGATATCGGCATAATCATATTCCGGATCAGTATATAAAGCGACCCGCATATTATCGTTAGTATAATCAAGATTGTTTTCATAATTGCCCATCGCGATGAAATCCTGCCTGAAGCTTTCGCTGATCGTTGGTCTTGCCAAATAGCGCTCGTTTTTAGCTTCAACATTTGACGACAACAACAAAGCGTGGTATTCATCTAAAGTAGCTTGAGCCTCATCTAAATTAGTTACAATATCTTTAGCGACATCAAGATCATAGGAATAGCCTACATGGTTGATAAGGCCGTCATTGTCGATGTTGATGCTGATGTAATGATCCATCTCATAGTTAAAATATGCGCTGTAGTAATAGCCATACTCATCGTATTCCAGTTCGCTGTGAAAGGTGCTGTAGCTTTCATCTAAAAAAGCTGCATCAAGCTTTGTGAAGGTCTCTTCAACACGGTCTAAAGCTGCTTGCCGAAAACTGAGATTTGAAACAAGTGCAGGAATATAAGTGCTGACATTCAATAAAAGACATGCGATCATGATAAGTTTAAAAAGGAGCGACCTTTTTGGTTTAGCTAGATGATAAGCATCAAAGGCATATTCGATCTTATAAGCCAACGGGCGCAGCTTCTTATTAAAAATGAACTTATTGGAACTTAGTTCTCTTTTTATTTTAGAGGTCGAGCGCCTTCTGGCCTTGGCAAGATCCGACAAAGAGACATGTTCGCTGTCCTCTAAACCGCCATGCACAAGCTCGGTGTCGATCTTGGCTTCTACTTCTTGCCACAACCGGTCATCTTGGGCTTTTTTTAAAACTGAAGAAGCATAAAAATATAAAACGATCAAGGCCAAGATCAAAACCAGTAATAAATAAGGACTAAGCATGGCAGCAAAAGAGCCCCACTTGTTTTCTATGTCGCTTGCACTCATCATGGCTGCAACGATAGAACCAAAGACAAAGTTGATTAAAATGCCCAAGAAAATAAATAACAGGGCGTATTTACTGACAGTCAGGGCAAAGTGGTATTTCGCTAAAAGTCTTGTTTCTTCTTTGTTTAACATACTTCTGTCTCCCGTTTTTATCTTAACACAAGCTAAAGGCAGTTCTTGAGGATTTTCAGAATATCTTCATGGTCCAAAAGACAGGGCCCGGTCTTGACGATCGTAACCGAAGCTGCCACTTTATTTAAAAGCGCTTCATCGATCTTGACCTTAGACGCTAATTCTTCAAAAGATGAGGGAAGTCCCATTTTCTCTACGAGCTCTTTTAAGGCTTTAAGACCCTCTTCAGCACCATCTTTATCAAAGACAAGTTTCGCTATCCTTTCAAGTTTCACTTTAGCTTCTTCTTTGATATATGCGTAATATGCCGGTAAGATCAAGGCTAGACCCTCGCCATGATTGCAATCCGTAAAGACAGCTAGCTGGTGCTCGATTTTATGGCTGGTAAAATCTAGCTCTTTACCGATCTTGGTAAGTCCGTTTTCCGCCATCGCACTATCCCACATCAGATTGCGTCTGGCATCCATATCAAAAAAATCTTCCAGTAAGTGTTCGATATTATTGACTGTATTTCTGGCGATCGCTAGGGCGATATCATCCGAGACATTGTCTTTATTGCTTTGACCAAGATAGGCTTCTAAGGCGTGGCTCAAAGTATCAAAGGCCGCCGCAAACAATTGTCTTTTGGGAATCGTGAGCGTATAGCTTGGATCCAATACAGCAAAAAGCGGCGCCCTAGTCTTCATACCTCTTTTAATCATTGCGTTTTCATTAGTAATGACCCCAATATCATTCATCTCGCTGCCCGTGCCAGCGATCGTCAAGATCGCCCCTACAGGCAAAGACCGGTCACTCCTAAGACCTCTTTCAAATTGTAACTGCCACAGATCTTCTTCATAACATGCGCTTGCAGCAATGACTTTGGCGCAATCGATCACACTGCCACCGCCCACTGCTAAAACAAAACCAACCTTTTCTTTCTTGGCCAGGCTTGCCCCTTCCAAGACCTTTTGATAGGTGGGATTTGGCATGACGCCGGAAAACTCGACGACCTCTTTCCCCTTTTCTTTTAAAAGGCTAGTCACCTTGTCATAAAGGCCGTTTCTTTTTATGCTGCCTTCACCATATACCAGCAATACTTTGTCTTGGATCTGATCGAATTCGCTTTGTGCCTTGTCAAGGGCACCATCGCCGAAATAAATCCTCACCGGATAGGAGAAAATAAAATCTTTCATAAAACCTCGCTTATATTTTGTCTTTTATCATGATCCTGCATGGCTCTTAAAACTTTTAAAGCCAGCTCATCCTGCATGGCCGCTCCTGTTTGATCTATTAAGGTGTCCAAAGCTTTTTTGACAAGCGCATTAACTTTTAAGCTCTTCAATTTTCCATCATCCAACAAGCCTTTTTGATGCAAGGCATAAAGATAGACTAAAGACTTGGCCGAAACATGATCAAGACTTGTGGCGATCTTGTCTAAACGGGCCATTTCTTCATCATCTAAAAGTTCTCTAGCTAAAAGATAGGCATTGAGTGCGCTGTTTTTAGTATGATCGTAGCGCCGATTACCGATCTGCAAGAGCTCTTTAAGCTTGGTTCGCGTTTTAGATGGGGCTAAGATCTCCACATGTTCGATATGACTCAGGGCAAAATAGATCATCTCTTTTTCACTTGTTTCAAGACTTGCTAAAAAGCCCTTGCTGTTGAAACCTTTTTGGATCTTGATCGAACTTGAGAACAGTTCTAAGATCTCGTCTAAAACACATGTATCGAATAAGACGCTAAACTCTTCGACTTCTCCTTCAAGACCTAAGATATGAGGACGCATGTAGCTATAGGCGTCAAAACTGTTTTCTAGCTCAAAGCTAAGGCGTGAGATCTTGACATCAGTAAGACGCTCCAGACGTAAATGGACGATATCCTGAACAAATTGTTTTTGATGATAAGGATGGCCCAATAAATAAAAATGATCATTTTTACAAACAAGACCTAAAGGACAAAGTTGTTTATTATTATGATAGAGCTTTTCTAACTCAGCATTTTCGTTATAGTAGAGATAATTGTAAGAAATGATCTTCTGTTCTCGGATCGCCTTAAAGATCAGCTCCAGATTCTTAAAAAAGAGCGGGTCGTCCTTTTTGGCGATCTCGAAGAGATTATTGATCTCAAAGGACTGGATAAAATTATTACTTTGAACATGCTGCAAGGTGGCGACCAGATCATCCCTAAAGCGTGCATTGACCCCGGCATGGGCGATCAGGGCATGTGTTAAAAAGATGCTTTCATAATTTTCGACATTGCGCTTGATGAAATAGTGCGAGCCTTTTTTATCAATATGGACGTCAAGCAAGTGATGTTCATAGAGCTTATTGATCTCAGCAATATATTTGTGTAACGTCTGTCTGGTCAACAGCTGCTGGCCTTTTTCTAATTTTACACCACTAACTTCACCATATTTTTGACCGATCAGATCGATCATCTCTTGGACGCTCAAAGGGTGATCATAATCAGTATCAGCTAATAAGATCGCAATAAAATATAAGATCAGATTCGTTGTTTTCTTTATCATAGCTCGCCTGCCCCTTTATTAATTATACGCTACGAAGAAGTTGTGAGCCAAAAGAAAAAGGGCGCTTGGCCCTAATTGTCACTGCGCGAATTGCCAAAGATCGCTAAGATCCTTACAAACAAATTGATGAAGTCAAGATAGAGCTGGAAGGCACCGTAGATCGAAAGCTTGGCATTTAGCTCTTCATCATCCATCGTATTGGTATATAGTTGCCTTAAGGTCTGCATATCATAGGCGATAAGACCTAGGAAGATGATGATCGCCAGATAGTTGATGATATTGTTCATGGCGTAAGAATGGAAAAGCAGATTGTTTAAAAGGGTCGAGATCAAGATCGCGACTAGGCCGGCAATGAAGTATGGTGTAAACTTGGTCAGATCCATCTTGGTCGTATGGCCGATGATCGACATGCAGATAAAGACGACCGCCGTCATGGTAAAGGCCATGGCGATCGAGCCTAGATCATAGACTAAAAATAAGGTTGAAAAAGTTACGCCCGTCAAGACCGAGTAGATTACAAAGCAAAGGCGGGCTTTGCTGGCGCTCATACTTAAAAGGTGCGAGGTAAAATATAATGTCACGCCAACCTGTGCAAACGCGACGATCAAAAAGACAAAGAAGTTGACCGAAAGCGTGGGGAACATATAGGCGATGATAAAAGCCACTAGACCCGAAACGATCAGGCCGAGACTCATTGTGGTAAAAGTCTTTGTTAAGAAAGTGCGGAAAGTATCGCGGCTTTCACTATAGGTATATTCTTGGTATTGCATTAAAATGCCTCCTTTTTGAATGATTATATCATGCTTTCTTCGATCTTAACTAACTCATGCTCCATTTCTTGCATTACATCTTCTAAAGTCCCTGCCTCAAAAGGCGACTTCAGCTGCGCTTCCTTCAAGAGGGTCAAGAAAGGATACATGCCACCTAAGCTGCAAAGATGGAGATAGTCTTTCCAAGTGTCAGGATCATTCTTTTCTTTCCTCAAGAAGAATTCCATTGCGCATACCTGCGCTAAAGTGTAATCGATGTAGTAGAAGGGCGAAGAAAAGATATGACCTTGGCGGTAGAAGTAGGCTCCCTTTTCTAATAAGGGCAGCTCTTGATAGTCACGAGCTGGTATATACATTTTCTCAAGCCTCCTAAAGCAAGCTTTGCGTTCTTGCGGGCTCATTTCTGGATGATGATAGAGCTCATGTTGGAAATGGTCGACAAGCACGCCATAAGGCAAGAAAGTGATCGTACTGGCCATGTGATGATATTTATATTTATCGGTATCTTCATGATAGAACAGCTCTAGCCAAGGGTAGGCAAAGAATTCCATCGACATCGAATGGATCTCGCAGGATTCATAAGTCGGCGACTCACATTCCAATACAAGGTCTGGATGGGCCTTGTTGGTGAGATAGGCTTGCAAAGCGTGCCCTGCCTCATGGCAAAGGACTTCGGTATCGCCGGTCGTGCCGTTAAAGTTAGAGTAGATAAAAGGCACCTTGTAGTCATAGATCGTCGTGCAAAAACCACCCATGTCCTTATTGGGTTTAGTCTCAAGGTCGAAGAGTTCCATTTCGACCATCATATCAAAGAACTCTCCCGTCTCTTTAGACATCTCTTGATACATCTTCTGCGCCTTTTGCACCAGTTCCTTGCTGCTGCCTTGTGGTTTAGGGTTGCCATCAGGGAATTCAAAGCCCATATCCCAGGCATTGAGCTTGTCCTTATGGATCCTTCTGGCTTGTGAAGCATAGATCTTATTGCATAGAGACACTACATTTTTTAAGATCGCCTCGCGATACAATGCGACCTCTTCTTCCCCATAGTCAAGGCGGTTCATGCGCAAATAGCCCATTTCGACATAGTCTTTAAACCCGAGCTTCTTGGCCATCTGATCGCGCACTTTGACTAGTTCTCCCAAGATGCGGTCAAATTCCGCTTCATTTTCTTCATAGAAACGGGTTTGAGCCATTAAAGCTTCTTTTCTGGTCGTTTCATCGGGATCATTGATCTTGGTGGCGATGGAAGCTAGATTATAGGTCTCTCCCTCAAATTCGATCTTCGCACTGGCTTTGAGCTTGGCATATTCACTTGAAAGCCTGTTTTCTTTTTGCAGATCTTCGATGATTGCTTCGCTGAAGATCTTAGTTGCGTTTTCAGCAAAAGCGAAATAAGGAGCGGGTATATCTAAGCTGGCGCGGTCCGGATAAGCCAAAGCGATCTTAGCCAGCTCATTTTCAAAGACCTGCAACAAAGGCAGGGTCTCATCCCAATAATCCTGTTCCCCAGCATAATACTCATCCTTGGTATTAACGAGGTGGCGGATCTCGCATAGCGTCGTCATCGTATAGATATGACCGCGATAAGTATTGATCTGATTAAAGGTTTCCATAAAATCCCCAGGATCTTTAGCTTCTTTTAATTTCCCCAAAAGCTCTTGATAGCCTTTGGCCATCTCATCATAATTTAAATGTTCATACTTAAAATCTTTAAATTTCATCTGACATATTCCTTTCACTGTGATCAAAGCCAAATACAGGCCCATGGCCCCCGGCGCAAAGATCGCGCTGGGCAAGACGTCTTTGCGTGTACCATCATTATAAGGCAAAGGAGCCTCGTCGATATAGACAACATCTACTTTATAACTAGTTTTTTTGAAATGCTGGCGCAAGATCTTGGCCAAGGGATCATTGCGAGTCTTATCGATCGTAGTATGTTTAAGCTGGCTAAAGTCCAAACGGCGGGCACTGCCCAAGGCGCTGATACATTTAAAGCCCTTTTGGTGAGCCCAGGTGATCAAATAGATCTTGCTTTTTAGATGGTCGATACAATCAATGACATAATCAAAGACGACATCAAGGTCAAAACCTTCGGCGATATAACGATCAAGCGCCACGACCTTGCAATGTGAGATCGCTTCGATCCTCTTTTTTAATACTTCGACTTTCTTTTGGCCGATGTTGTCAAAACTTGTCATCAGTTGACGATTGAGATTAGAGGCTTCGATCACGTCATAGTCGACGATATATAATTCGCCGACACCGCTTCTGGCCAAGGCCTCGGCCACAAAAGATCCAACTCCGCCCACACCGCAGATCAAGACCCGGGCCTTAGCTAATCGATGCAGTTTGTTTTCCCCGATCAGGAGTGCGGTTCTAAGCAGTGCTTCTTCCATCTAGCCACCCTTGTACCCTTTCTAAAATATGCTCATAACTTTCATCATAGGTGATCCATTCGACCTTGAGCTGATGTCTAAGCCAGGTGTACTGCCTTTTTGCGAAATTATGCGAATCACTTTTGATCTTGGCAATAACCTCATCTAAAGTTTTCTCTTGATCGAAATAAGCCTTAAATTCCCGATAACCAATACCCTTCATCGCTTGATCATCGAAACTGACGCCTTTTTTCAAAAGCTCCTCCACTTCCTTTAATAAACCCGCTTTTATCATCTGATCGATACGCTCGTCGATCCTTTGATATAGTTGATCTCTTGGCATATCCAAAGCCAGGATCAAGGCATCATACAGAGCCTTTTGGGTCTTATTAAAGCTGAGCGGCATCTTATTCTTCTCATAATAATTCAAAGCCCTTAAAACGCGGCGCCGGTTATTGGGATGGATCTTCAAAGCACTGACCGGATCAATTTTTTCGAGCATTTGGTGTAGGCTAAAATCGTCAATATCATCATAAGTCTTAGAGGCTCCCTCTTCTGTCTTAAATTCATAATCATAGATCAAGGCCTTGATATAAAGGCCTGTGCCCCCGCAAAGAATTGGTAAAGATCCTCTTTGATCAATATCTTCCAGCGCTTCGCGACCCATTTTTTGAAACTCATAGACCGAATAAGTATCCCCGGGGTCTTTGATGTCGATCAAATGATGCCTGACGCCCTCCATCTCTTCTTCTTTGATCTTGCCCGAGCCAATATCAAGACCGCGATAGACCTGGATGCTGTCGCCGGAAATAATCTCGCCATTTAGATCCTTAGCTAATTTAACGGCCAATGCACTTTTGCCCGAAGCTGTTGCCCCGGCAATAACTAAGACTTTTTTATTCATAAGAACATTCTATCATCTTTTAATTGTTCACATCTTAACCTTTTATCTTTAAATAATATTAAATTATTATTAATTTTATGTTAAATTACAGTTGAATCACGTTAGGGGGATAGTTTATGACTTTCGCTGATATTCAATGGGGCCAATTCTTAGGCGGCCTCGGTCTCTTCCTTTTCGGTATCGTCTTAATGGGCGATGGCTTGAAATCGTTTGCCGGAGACAAATTACGGGTATATATCGACAAATATACATCCAAACCTTGGCAGGGTCTTATTATTGGAACGGTAATGACCGCTGTCATTCAATCATCTAGTGCTACCACTGCGATCTGTATCGGTTTTGTCCGTGCAGGTCTTATGTCGCTTGAACAATCGGCCGGCATCATTATCGGTGCCAATATCGGAACGACAATCACCGCTTTTTTAATTGGTTTAAATGTCGATGCGATCGCTGTCTACCTCATCTTTATCGGCGCTTTTGCCCTCATGTTTGTGTCAAAAAAGAAAAGTCAGGATATCGCCCGCATTTTAGTCGGTTTCGGTATCCTTTTCTATTCTTTGACCGTCATGTCCGATACCTTGAGCAAGCTGGCCGAAGTTCCTGAATTTATCGCCTTTGCGGAAAGCTGTGCCCGCAATCCTTTCATCGGCTTGTTTGGCGGCATCATCCTGACAATGGCAATGCAGTCTTCTTCTGCTTCGATCGGCATCATCCAGCTCTTCTATGAGACCGGAGCGATCTCTTTTATTGGGGTCATTCCCTTCCTTTACGGTGCCAATATCGGAACGACTATTACAGCGATCCTCGCTTCAATCGGCGGTAATATCTCCGCTATCAGAGCGGCCGTTCTCCATACGACTTTCAACGTCATCGGCACGATCATCGGTATGGTTCTACTGTATCCGCTATACGATCTTATGATCTATTTGACAAACACCTTTGGTGTAGCTCCGATGATGCAGATCGCCATTACCCATATCTTATTCAATGTGACGACCACAATTGTCGTCTTCCCCTTTATCAAACAACTCTGCGCCTTCATCCGCAAGATCGTACCCGGTCAAGAGCCCAAGCGCCTATCGATCGATGTCAACGAACTCGATCCCAGGAACTTCCCTATCACTGCCGGTGCCCTTTCAGTCGCCTATAAATCTTTAGTACAGCTAAAAGAAGTCGTCTATGATAATTTAAAAGCGACTGAAGAATATCTCAATGCTAAAGAGAACGACACTGAGGAGTTGGAAAACATCAAAGAAAGAGAAGGCGCGATCAATAAACTCGATCATGCGATCACCAATTTCTTGACCAATCTATCAAGCGATCAGATGAGCCAGGATTCTGCCGACGATGTCTCGCTGTATCTGGAAGTCGCTAAAAACCTCGAAAGAATCGGCGATTTAAGCATTAATGTCGCTGAATTTGCGGAAATGGTCCACGAAGATGACGATCACTTCACCCCGCAAGCCTATAGCGAGCTAAATGATATGTTTGCCAAATTATATCTCATGCTGGAAGAAGCATTTGAGTACCTCACAAACAATAATGTCGATGATTATGAAAGGATCATCGTTCACGAGTCAGAACTTGACAAATTAGAATACGAGGCGCGTAAAAATCATTTCAAGCGCATGGTCAAGAAGGAATGTACAGGCGCTGTTGCCTCTTCGGTCTATGCCGATATGTTATCTAATCTGGAAAGAATGGGCGATCATTGTTGCAACATTGCCCGCTATTCATTCGAACACCGCAACTAGAAAGGGAGCGTCAAGCTCCTTTTTAATTATTTAAAATAAACTTGCATGGAAAGATCAAAGATACTTGAGGCAAGTTTTGGCTAACAGGCGTTGCCAGCCATATTTCAAGCATTAAAGCGTCATTTTATTCGGTTTTTTCTAGGATCGAACTTTTCCTTTCATTTTGTTATAATTTATGTGTGGAAAGGATGAGACACTAATATATGACAGAGAAGATTTATAACATAGATGAAATAAGATCAATTTCTAAAAGTATCTTTAGTCAATACCCCAATATTATTAGGGCTTATCTTTTCGGATCTTATGCCAGGAATGAGCAAACCAAAGAAAGCGACTTAGATTTTATGATCGTGCTTAATTCATACGAAACGAAGCTAAAGAAAAAAACGTATGAGGTAGGAGTTGACCTTGAGGATATTTTCGATAAACAAGTGGATATTATCACCGAAGAAAACGCAGCCAAAATAATGTCCAAAAACATGGAAAGAGATAAGGTGTTGGTGTATGAACGATCTAACTAAATTTAAATATGAACTTGCTAGAATTTATGAACACTGCAATGATATTTTAGATTTTGTCAAAAGATGTGACTACGATTATGATTTGCTGACAAGAGATAAAATGGCATATAAAGCTTGTCTGATGTCTTTGTCACAAATTGGAGAGCATTGTGTGAGACTTAGAAAAAATAATAATCCTTATGCAGACAAAGTAGATATACCTTACAAGAGTATAATTATGGTTCGTAATATAATTACTCATGGCTACTCGCAAGTCGATAAGGATATATTTAAAGATATTGTCAAAGATGATATACCCCATCTTTTAAAAGTCATCAAGGCGCAAGTCAAACAAGAAGTTCTCGATGATCCTTACCAACTTTATGAGATCGAATACGATAGTCTTGAGGTTGAGCCAAATGATAATATCATCAAGCAGGAAGAAAAGGATCAGTCTAAGATTCAAAAACCAAAATAACATCTTAAGATGTGATAGTAAATCATTGTATAGTCATTGCATAATCGGCCTTAATCAGTCGATTTTTTCATTCTACAAGAAAGGGAAAATAAATGGAAAAGAAAAACAAAATTGAAATCTTCTATGACATATATGGGATCTTAGAAGATGAAGCAGCTAAATTAAACGAAGCTCCCGATGAGGTGATCGAGTATGAAATTAAACAAAGCTAGAGAAGATCTTATTAATGAGTACAAGAAAGCCCTAAGCGAAGACAGGTTGCCATGGCATAGTGGAATACTTGTCAGACCTCCATACAACGCCACAAACGGTGTGGCGTATAAAGGCGTCAATCGTATAAACTTGTCTTTAGCATCTTATGAACTAAAGACTGATAATCCAAGATGGCTAACTTTTAAACAAGCTGATGACCTAGGTTATCGTGTTAAAAAAGGAGCTAAAAGCACACCGATCGAATACTGGTCGCTATACGATCAAAAGAATGGTGTAAATATTTCGATTGCTGAAGCTAAAGAAATCATCAAAAATAATCCAGAACGCCAAGAAGACATTGTTCCAAGATCTAGAGTATACCGTGTCTTTAATGCGACACAGATCGAAGATATAGAACCCTATAAGAATCTGTCTCGAGACGTCATAGAGAATGATATTGATGAGTATATCGGGGAGCTTCAAAAAGGTATGGGCGTCACACTTTATAAAGAGAGCGTTCACACCGCTTATTATTCTTTATCGGATGATAGCGTCCATATCCCGCCTAAAGAGCTGTTTGATAGCGACTATAACTATGACTCAACTCTTTTGCATGAGCTGGGCCATGCTACCGGTCATCCTTCAAGACTCGATCGCAATATCAAAGGGAGCTATGACGCCATAAATTACGCTAAAGAGGAATTAAGAGCTGAGATCGCCTCGAGCATTATGTGCCAGGATCTGGGCATAGAATTATCTTCTGAACATATAAACAATCACAAGCCTATATTCAATCTTGGATCGAAGTATTGGACACTGATCCTAATGAACTTTTTAGGGCGATCAAAGATGCCGAGAAGATCACATCTTATATGAAAGAGATCGCTCCGATAAAATTAGATCTTTAAAACGAAACGATCAAAGCTAATGAGAAAAGCATGAATCTATCTAAAAAGAACTCACTTGTTTTAGGGGGTATGAAGTAGATGGATGATGGCAAGTATTTATACCCGGATCTAAAAAAACAGGCAATCTATTGGGGTCATAGCGTCATTTTATTCAAAAAATTATTGACATGCGCCTCTTGTTCTTGTATTATAAGTGAGCACTTGGTAATTCAAAGCGGTAATGGGCCTGTAGCTCAGGTGGTTAGAGCGCACCCCTGATAAGGGTGAGGTCGTTGGTTCAAGTCCATTCAGGCCCACCATCTGAATTATCAAGTTGGATATACATGGGGCATTAGCTCAGCTGGGAGAGCACCTGCTTTGCAAGCAGGGGGTCAGCGGTTCGATCCCGCTATGCTCCACCATTGGCAATAACAGTTATCTGACTGTGCATATATAAGCCTTAAGGGCTGTTTTTTTTATGTCAAAATTACTATAAGCCAAAGAGGCTTTTTTATTTTGAATTAATTTTGAGCTTTTAAAAATAGGAAAGATCAAGAGTCCTTTGACATCCATCATGCCTCTTCTATGATGGAAACCATTGCCACTTTACGTGAAAAATACGATCTTCATATGAGGGTAGAAAGATATATCCAAGACAATAGTGAAATTCCAGAATCAGATTTAAAGTTCATCAAAAATTAATTAAACATTATGCAAGCACCCTTCTCTTTTAATTGCGAAGGGTTTTATGACAACAAAGGATATTACAGCTAATTTTGACACGCCAAATGCTTCAAGCATATTTTATAAACATACTCTTATCTTCTTAAGCATTGACATGCTAATATCTAATTGATATCATAATAATATCAAAGGAGATCAAATATGGAAGAAAAAATACTAACTGGTAAAAAACATGGCATGCTGGCGCTGTTTATCCTTTTTGCCATTATGTTTGGAAGCTTTGCACTTTTCATCTGTGGCGTCTCTTTAGACGATGGTCTTGGCGTCTTTTTAGCGATCTTGGCGATGATCGTTTTCATCGGTGATATGATCGCATTTGCAGGACTAAAGATCCTTAGACCGCAAGAAGCTTTAGTCTTGACATTATTTGGTAAATATACAGGAACACTCAAAGGCCCCGGATACTTCTATGTCAATCCGTTTTCAAGTGCTATCAATCCTGCCCGCAATACACAATTATCGCAAAGCGGCGATGTAAAAAACGGCGATGGTATTCAGATAAGCGGTCAAAGCGTCAAAATATCTAATACCAATAAACTCTCGCTCAAAGTCATGACACTTAATAATGCACGCCAAAAGATCAACGACGTCTTAGGCAACCCTGTCGAGATCGGTATCGCCGTCACATGGCGCATTGTCGATACGGCAAAAGCTGTTTTCAACGTCGATAACTACAAAGAGTTCTTATCACTGATGTGCGATACCGCTTTAAGAGATATTGTCAGGATCTACCCTTACGATGTCGCAGAAAACATAGATACAACAGGCGATGGCAAAGCAGATGACGGAAGTCTTAGAGGTTCTAGTACCGTAGTAGCCGAGAGGATCAAAAATAAGATCCAAGAAAGCGTTGATGAAGCTGGGATCGAAATTATCGATGCGCGCATAACCTACCTCGCTTATGCA
Organism: uncultured Erysipelotrichaceae bacterium; assembly: GCA_944325935.1. Taxonomy (GTDB): domain Bacteria; phylum Bacillota_I; class Bacilli_A; order Erysipelotrichales; family Erysipelotrichaceae; genus JAHHTG01. The sequence continues at coordinate 27,478 of CALVCF010000041.1, forward strand.
CCCGAGATAGCTGCAGCGATGCTGCAAAGACAACAAGCCTCAGCCATTATCGATGCACGCAAGATCATTGTCGATGGCGCAGTCGGCATGGTCGAAATGGCGCTTAACAAGCTTAAAGAGGAAAGCATTATCGAACTTGATGATGAACGTAAGGCGGCTATGGTTTCAAATCTGCTCGTTGTCCTTTGCGGTAACAAAGATGCGCAACCTATCGTCAACTCAGGCAGCCTATATTGATGAAAGACGAAAAGAAACAGATACCTTTAAGATTATCTGTTAAACTCTATGAGGCGCTCGCTGCATGGGCAGAAGACGACTTCCGCAGCATTAACGGCCAGATCGAATATCTGTTGTCAGAATGTGTTAGACAAAGAAAGAAAAACGGCAAATATGTCGGTGAAGAAATAGATAAGCCGCTTGATATCGATATTTAAAAGGCACGCGAAGTGCCTTTTATTCATGTTAATGATCAAAGTCGAAAAAGTAAGAGAATAATTATGTTTTTTCAAAGCACGACATATACACCCGCTTCTTTTTTAGGCCATCAGCCCGCTCTTTCTGACTGTAGTTATGATCAAAAATAATTGATTATTGGGAAAATGTTCCAGCCCTAGAAATAAATAAGTGATAGAACAAGACACGATCTGTGTCCCTAACAAGTTTGTTTCAAAAGGAGGAATTGATATGAAAAGAAACAAAATGATTGCATCTAGCCTTGTGGCTTTGTTGCTGGTTGGAGCAAATACCCTTTCAGCAGATGAAAAGCAGACAGATGTCACGATCTCAACAGAAGCTGCGGTGATGAATATAACTGTGCCAAGCACCATGCCGATGACTTTTAAAGGAGATGGCACTAATGTCTACGCCACAAATTTCACCATTGCCAATAATTCGGCTCTTGGCGATATTTACTTATCTAAAGTTGAAGCCAGCGCCAAGGGGGATTGGAAATTGGCTAGTGAAGGCACTTCTTGGTCTTCCGTTCCCGCCAACACCAAAAAGATCGAACTGACAATCGATAATAAGGTCATTGATGGCGAGGGCGATGCGGCTGCTTATGCAAGCGAAACTTTCGGTATGACGGATTTTGTTATTAAGAATGCTTCTGAAAAGGATCTTTCCTATTCTTGCAAACGCAGTGCTTTTACCGACGTTTTAAATAACGAATCAGCCTATACGCTGAACTTGACCTTTGAATTTGTAAAATAAGAAATGATCTAAATGGTATAGCTTAATGAATGATGATAAGAAAAAGATCTTGGTGATCATATTAAGTGTGTTGATTATCTTAGGAATGATCGCTGTTTGTGTCTTAGTTTATCCACCTGATATCGACGATGGCTCTTCTTTGCATGTCATTGATGAGGTCGATTATTCTCATGAAGAAATCCAGCGACAACTAAATGAAGAAGTAGCCGATTCTATGATTAATATCCAATACTCTTTATACGCTACTTTTAATGATCACAAAAGCAATGATTTCTTTGTCCGAAATATCAAGACTAACCATCACCCCATTACCTTCAAACTCTATGATGAAAATAATGAACTCATATATGAATCAGATAAGATTGATTTGGGCTATGAATTCAAAGGTCTAAGCCTTGATAAAGAGCTAGCTAAAGGCGAACATGAGGGCACGATCCAAATAGGATATGCGTCAAGTGGCAATGTTTCATCTGCTTTCCCTATTTATTTAACTGTTTACTAAATAAAGGAGCTGAACATGAAAAAAATATGTTTAGGGTTATTGATCTTTATTTTATTGCCAGTTGATGTTTTAGCTAATGAAAGTACAGATCTAACAATAAGTACTCAAAGCGCCTTTGTCGGCAACATGAACTATCGGATCATAAAAAAAGGTAGTGTTTATCAAGCACCGCTAGACATATTGATCTCTTCCCCAGCTTTAAAAGAAAATATCGAAGTAAAGATCAATGATGGTTACTTGTTCTTGGAAGATCTGCCATTTGGTGAATATCAGATAAAGGTTTGTGATGACAAAACTTGTGATTCTTTTCAAAGATCGATCAATACTGCGTCGATCTTAAATCAACACAAAACAGAAGATCTGATCGCAAGCGAGCATTCAGTACAAATACCCGCTACCAGCGCCACAAAAGAAATAGCTCTTTTATCGAGCTGTCTTGGAATATCGCTATTATTGATAATAATTTGGAGGGCCTATGAAAAAATTGGTTAGAACACTATTTATAGTATTTTTATTAACACTTCCCTCATCCCCTATTTTCGCTCTTGATAAAAATACAGAAACTAATATTGTCAATGTGACAGTACCGAGCGAGCTTAAGATTAAAATGTTAAAAGATGGCACAAATGCGATCTCTGATTACACTATCACAAATTATGCCGCCCCAATCGAGATAGATGATATCTATATCCAGAAATTAGGTAAATGGTCATTGGTCAGCAGTGAAGCTAAATTACAGCCTGATAGCTACAACATGATCCTTAAGATGGATGACACGATCTTAAAGCATGGCAACAACAACTTCGATATCACTATCAACACTAATGAGAGATTCTCACCAGAATTATCGCTGCAAAGAGGTCTTGTGACTAAACAAGAAGAAAGCAAAGCCTTTAAGTTTTTGATACGATATCAAGCAACTCAGACCAAATTAATGTATGGTTTGAGTGCAAACAAAAAACTTAAAACGCTAGGCACGATCAAAGAAATCGTCTTCTCGCATGACATCATGCCTCAAGACGTAAAAAGCGTGGACATTTCCGAAAAGGGAGATGCATCGGTTATGGCTTGGATCGAAGGTAATAAAGTTACGATCTCAAATCAATCGAAGTATCAAAAAATCATCTTTAACGAAAGTTCAGGCTATCTATTTCATAATCTCTATTATGTATCATCGATCGATTTTGGTGATAATGTCATCGATACTTCAAGTGTTAAATGGATGCCCGGCATGTTTGAGTGGACTGGCGCTTATGCCGATAGTTTGTCACTTGATCTAAGTGAGTTTGATGTCTCTAACGTCACTAATGCTGAATTCATGTTTTTTTATACAGGCTGGGAAGTTCCTGCATTGAGTCTTGATCTGAGCATGTGGGATTTCTCTAAAGTCGAAAACATGCAGTCAATGTTTAGAAGCATGGGCGAAAAATCAGCTTCGTGGGTCCTAAAAACACCCGTCAATATACCTAAAGATGCAAATAAGGTCAATATCTTAAGCACCTTGAACGTATATGATCAAAACGGAATCTTGATGGATGTCAATGGGGCTAATTTTCCTAGCAGCAACCCTACATCATATATACTTAAAAAATAGCACTTTTACATGAATTAATTAATAAAACATGTTCGATATTGTTTACAGAGGTGCTGTTTCCTATATTTAAACAAAGAAATAAGGAATATATTTATAATGATTGTATGGTTGTTTAAATGATGCAGCGAGTCTTTAAAAAAAGCTTCATCATTGATAAAGCTTTTTCTCTTTGATATAGCGATAGACCTTGTCATTTAACATATCTTTATATCGATCGACATCTTCTCGGATTTGTGATGAAGCGATCTTACCAAAACTATGGTCGATAAAATGATAGTTGGGATGATCGATCTTGAGCTCATAGCCTTTGCGGCCCAAAATGATCAGAGGATACTTTTTGATGATGTCATAACGCTTCCATAAATGGAGGCTTTGGGCATTATCTTCTCCGATCACTAAATAATAGTCCTGACCATCTTTTTTCAGATCTTCCAAGATCTCATAGGTATAGGCTGTTTCATTATGTCTATCATCGATAATGATGTTTTCACTTGAGATCAGCTTCAACATCGCTATACGTTCATTAAGATCGGTCAGTCTGGTCTTATGCCAATAAGCCATAGTTGCAATAACTAAGACCTTATCACAGATCTTTTCATCTAAAAGATAGTGTATTGCCCGTTCATGGCCTAAATGGACCGGGTCAAAACTTCCGACAAATACTGCGATCTTCATTGATCTTTTTGATAGGTCGCCGTATGTAGCTTATGAAGACTAGATTCATGTAAGTGTCTGATCTTATCTCTTGTCTTTTCTTCTAAAAGTGAAGGATCTTCCATATACTTGGCGATATCAAGATAGCTGACGCCCATCTTTTCTTCGTCGCTTAATGCACTAAGCCCATCACTTGGGGTCTTATGCACCAGATCATATGGGAGATTTAAATAATCGCCGATCATGACGACTTCTTCCTTACTAAGATCGCCCAAGGGCCTGATATCCGAAACTGAATCGCCACCTTTTGTATAATAGCCGACAAAGATCTCTGACTTATTGGAAGTGCCGACTACGATATAGGTCTTGGCTTTTTTAGCACTATATAGAGCGCTCAAATAATATAGGGCAGCCATCCGCAGACGGGGTTTGAGATTGATGTCGCTGTTGATGCATTCCTTTTCATCACCCACAAATTCGGCCATACCTTCTTTAAAAGTATCGAAAGTCTTGGTCAAATCAAAGTTGATGACTTCGATCCCTAAATGATTTGCGATCCTTTTAGCATCCGTAGCATCTTCGCTTTTTGAATGGCAAGGCAAGGTGACGCCAGTGACCCTATCTTTGCCCAAAGCTTCAACCATTAAGGCTGCAGCAATCGTCGAGTCCTTGCCGCCACTTAAACCGATAATGGCGCCATATAATCGATTGTTATCAAAATAGTCTTTAATAAATTGAATGATCTTCGCTGTTTCTAACTTTGCATCAAACACCTTTAACACCTCCTGTTTTTTCAAGAATCAAACGATCTTTAAGTTCCTTCTCCCTGATCGAAAGATCGACATAATAAGTATGGGGATGATGAATATCGATGATTCGCTCACTGAGATCTTTGAAACGATCTTCGGCATATTCCTTACGTTTTTTTATGCTTGGTACCTCATAAATGAGCTTGCCGTCTTTAAAAATGTCCTTTTGTAAGCACTCGATCTCATAATCGCTTAATTCGGTCTTTTTCCAAGGATCGCGGTCTGAAACGAGGGTATAGTGATCTAAGGGTATCACTTCATCATGCATGGCGATCAAATCACCTAAAAGCTTATGGGTCTTCTTATCATAGAAACGGTATACCTTCTTAAAACCGGGATTGATCGTCTTAACGGTATCTTCCGAGATCTTGATCTTGGCTTTAAGCCCCTGATCGGTCTCGATCGCCACAAGCTTATAGACCCCGTCCATCCTCTCTTTGGAAGCGGCGATATTATCACCCACACCATATGACGTGACGGGAACATTCGCCCTTCTTAGATCGGCGATCCGATATTCATTAAGGCCGTTTGATAAACAGATCCCGGCATCATAAAAGCCATTTTCATCAAGAGTCTTGCGGCAGGCCTTGGCCAAATAGATCAGATCACCGCTATCGATCCGCACGCCTTTTAACTTATGCCCATTAGGAATGAGATAGTCTCGGGCTACCTTCATTGCATTTTGCAGACCGCTGTTAAGCGTATCGTAGGTGTCGATCAAAAAGGTCGCATTATCGCTATTCGAACGCGCATAAGCCAAAAAAGCCTCGTATTCACTATCGAAGGCTTCGACCATGCTGTGGGCCATCGTGCCTAACAAAGGTATCTCATATTTAAGACCGGCCAAGACATTAGAAGTCCCTGCACAACCTGCTAAATAAGAATATTTACTGGCTTCGATCGCCGAGGTGATGCCCCTGGCTCTGCGGGCGCCGAATTCCATCACAGGTACCCCATTGGCTTCATTGACGATGCGCCTGGTGACCGTCGAAACTAAAGTTGCATGATTAAAACAAGTCAAGATCGCCGTCTCAATGAGTTGCGCTTCGATCAATGGGGCTTTGACGGTAATAATGGGCTCGCCAGGAAAGATCGGTGTGCCGTCAAGAATCGCGTAAAGATCGCCTGTAAAGCGAAGCTTTGAAAGATAATGTAAGAATTCTTTTGTAAAGGCTTTGGTTTCGCTAAGCTTGGCAATATCATCGCTGTTAAAATGAAAATTTTTGATAAAGTCGATGATCTCGTCAAGACCGCCCATGATCGCATAGCCTCCATCATAGGGATTGCGCCGATAAAACAGATCAAAGTAGGCGATTGTATTTTCTTTGTGGGCATCAAAATAGGTTTGAGCCATCGTCAATTCATAAAAATCTGTCAAAGTAGAAAGACTATATTCCATAACACGTCCTCATTTCTTTCTTAAATCCTATCACATTTGATGATACTTGAAACAGTCAGGTTCATGGGAAACGATCAGACCGATCGCCTGCAGGTAGGCATAGATCGTCACACTGCCCACAAAACGCATTCCTTTTTTAAACAGATCATGACTGATCTTGTCAGAGACTGCATTTGTCGTCTTGCCTAATTCGTATAAAGGATATTGATCAAAATATGACAAGAGATAGTTTTTGAAACTGCCGTATTCTTCTTCGATCGTTCGAAAAATTTTGGCATTGTTGATGCTGGCTCTGATCTTTTTTTCATTTCGGACGATCATCGCATTATTTAAAAGGCTTTGGACCTTTTGATCATCATACGCCATGATCTTTGCAATGTCAAAATGATCATAGGCCTTTTCAAAATCAGCCCGTTTATTTAAGATACATTCCCATGATAGACCAGCCATGAAGCTTTCAAGGATCAGCATCTGTAAAAGGTATCCCTCATCCAGATTCAGGACGCCCCATTCTTCATCATGATATTTAATATAGCGCGGATTCTTTTCGCCACACCACTTACAGCGTTTCATCGAGCTTGAGCCTTCAAATAGTTTTCGTAAACCTTATTCTTGTTGATGTTGGTATCTTCGGCAACTTTCTTGATCGCATCTTTTGAGCTCAGACCCTCTTCAATATAGGTAGAGACCATTTGGAAGATCATATATTCATCGATCATCGGCTTTAGCTCTTGCTTGCCTTCGATCAATAAAACGATCTCTCCTTTTAGATCGTCTAAGGTCAAGAATTCTTCAAGATCGCCCCGTATAAATTCTTCATGTTTTTTAGTTAATTCACGGGCGATGCAGGCTTTGCGCTTACCTAAGACTGCAAAAGCCATCTCTAATGTTCTTTTTAGGCGATGAGGTGCTTCATAAAAGATAAGGGTATAGGGAAAATCGCAAAGATCAGCTAATTCTCTTTTAGCTTTTGCCGCCTTATCGCTTAAGAAGCCGTAGTAAAGATAATGCCTGGTATCAAGGCCGGAGGCGACCAGGGCATTTAGATGGGCACTGGGCCCGGAGATCGTGACGACATTAAAATCATGGGCGACGACCTCGTTTACTAAATGATAACCTGGGTCAGAGATCAAAGGATAGCCCGCATCAGAGATCAAGGCGATATCTAAGCCTTCTTCTAAAAGCGCGATCAAGCCCCTAGCGCTTTCTTCTTCGTTGAAATTATGATAGCTCACGACTCTTTTTTTGATTGCGTATCTTTCTAGGAGCACTCTTGAAGTTCTGGTATCTTCACAAGCGATCACCGCCACGCTTTCTAAGACCTCGATCGCCCGTTTTGAAAACTCGGCGAGGTTGCCGATCGGCGTTGCGACAAGATAGAGCGTCGGTCGATCATTTTCAAAGCTCTTCTGACGTTTCATCGCTTTTCCCTTGGGCTTTGATCTTATTGACGCTGGAGCGGTATTTGCCCTTTTCTTCCAATTCTTTCAGACTGATAAATAAACTATTAGTCTTATTCTCTAATTTGCAGGTCTTTTGAATGACATTCATCGAGGTCACCCGATACATCTCGCCCTCGTATTCAACTTGAGCATTGAGCTTGGGAAGGCCTCTTCGCAAATCCTTATAAGCCTCATTTTCATATTTCAGACAGCACATAAGCTTGCCGCAGTGCCCCGACAATTTATTGATATTTAAAGCTAGAAGCTGGTTTTTTGCCATGTTGATCGAGATCATATCAAAGTCATTGCTGAAGCGATGGCAACATAATTCTCTGCCACAGCTACCGATCCCACCGACTAATCTAGCCTTGTCACGGGCCCCGACCTGCCTTAGTTCAATCCGGCAATGAAAGATCGCTGCCAGATGCTTTAACAGCTCTCTAAAATCGACTCTCCCATCAGCCACATAGATAAAAGTCACTTTTTGACGGTCCAGGGTATATTCAGCCTTGATCACCTGCATCGAAAGACCTAAGGAATCCGCTTCATCTTGACAGATATAGAGGGCATTTTCAGCATCTTTTTCATTCTGCCTTTCTTTAAGCAAGTCTTCTTCTGTCGCCTTTCTTACGATCTCCTTGATCTCTTCTTCATTCAAGCCCTCATCAAGCTCTTTTGATAAAGCGACGACCTCGCCGATCTCTAAGCCATATTGAGTATTGGTGACAACGCGATCTTTGATCATCAGCTCTTCTTTAGCCACTGCAAAAGTATAAGCTTTCGCATTGCCTTTGAAACGCACTTTAACATAATATCTATCTTCCATCTTTTTTAACTCCTATCTCATAACATAAGGCATCCAACAAAAGTCGACGATCATAAGACCTATTGAGATCATCACGCAACTTTAAGAACGATTCTAAAGCAGATGCCATTTTCTTCTTACTCAGATAATCGATCATATATTCGATATAGATCGCTAAAAAGCGGTCTAAGGCTTGATTGTCCTTGTATCTATTATATACTTTTTCATAAAATTCTTTTGCTAAATATGCGCCGTTATCAAGATACTTGAGCGTTGTTTCAAGCATCTCTTTAGCTAAAAGAAGATCTTCATCATTCAGATCGTCGATCATAAAACTTAAATGGGCCAAGACTTCAGCGTCTTCGCTTTCAAAACCAGCAAAACGATAACTTTTTATCTTTTGGCTATTAGAGGCCTTGTGAAAGTGCAAAAGCTGGGAACGCGAAACGATCGTATCCAATAGACCGGCGCTATTGTCACTCACCAAGATCGCATAGATATTGTCGCTGGGTGGCTCTTCCATGAATTTCAAAAGCTTCATGACGTTTTCGACCTTAGCTACGTTATTGATATTGTTGATGATATAGATCTTCTTATCATCCTTTTCGATGGAAGAAAGCGAAAAACGCCTGATAAGCTCTTCGATATCTTCTTTTTTGATCTTTCTTTTTTCGCCATCGATCAAGACGAGATCGGCATAGTTCAAACTTTTGATACGTCGACAGTTATCACACTTTTCACATGCCATATCCCCTTCGACAATACTTTGGGCAATGAAAAAAGCTGTCTCGAGTTTGAGGGGATTTTTTGGGCCGTCTAAAAGATAAGAATGATTGACCCGCCCGCTGTTAAAGGCATTGGCTAGGCTTTGGTAGACGACGCTCTCTTCTTTTTTGAGCTGTTCTTTAAACATCAAAACGCGCCTCGATGACTCTTAAACAGTCGGATACAACCTGCTTTAAACTTTGACTGGCATCGATAATTTCAAAACGCTTCCGATCTAATTTGATCACTTCTTCATAGCCTTCAAAGACCGCTTTATGAAAAGCCAGCGATTCTTGATCGAGCCGATCTTTATCACTCCTGGTTCCAAGACGTTCCAAGCCAAGGGCAGGATCGATCTTTAAGTATAACGTCAAATCGGGATAATAGTTCTCGATCGCCATTTCATTGATCCTTTTGACATAGTCGATTCCTAATTTGCGGGCATAGCCCTGATAGGCCAAAGATGAGTCGACATAACGCTCGCACAAGACAAGCTGTCCTTCATTTAAAGCTGGGATGATCTTTTCCACTAGATGCTGGCGGCGGGAAGCTGCATATAAAAGCGCTTCGGTCTTAGCGTCCATCAAAGTATTGGCGGGATCAAGGATGATTCGCCGGATCGCTTCAGCGATCTTCGATCCACCCGGTTCCCTGGTGTGCAAGATCGAGTGTTTTTTTTCTAAGGCTTCTTTTAATTTTAAAGCGACTGTGCTCTTGCCCGAGCCATCGCCTCCTTCTAAAGTTATAAACAGACCCTTATTCATCGCTTTGCCCCCTTAATTTAAGATATCTTTCTCAAAAATTGATCCCCGCTCATATAAAGGCTTCTTTAAAAGATCTTCGCAGGTTTTGACCTGTCTTTTGTGTCTTTCTACATATTTGTCATAAAAACTTTGCGCCAGTTCGCTATCGCCCAGCTTGACCAAAGTATCGACGATCGTCGCGATGCCAAGATCGTTATCAAGATAATTAAAATACCTTTCAATGCTCTCTAACAGCTCGCTCTCTTTTTCTAAGGCGGCATAAGTGATCAAAAGTTCCACGATCACCACTGTATTGACTTGCCCCATCTCTAACATTAGCTTCTGAACAGTCAGCGATTCCTCTAAGCTATTTAATAAAAACAAATAATTGGCATAGATCGCTAGAATTATCTTGGCGCTGTAAGCACCGCGCTTGGTGAGCTTCGGTCTTTCAAGCAGAACTTGGTAATAGTGATAAAAATAATCGTCGCGTTTTTCACTATGACCCAAATAATGGCTATTGATAAGGATGGCTTCAAGACACCACTTGTCGTATTCTAAGGCCTTTATTGCCCGCTCATATAAAGAAAGATCCTTTTCAAAAAGCACGTGCAGGGCCTTGATCTCATTTTCTTGTAGTTCATCTTCATATTCTTCGCTATGATCAGCATAGCTGACTTCTTCATCAAAATACATTTTTAAAAGATCCAGCGCTAATTCATCATCGTGCAAAAGGGCGTGATCTAAAAAAGTCATCAAATTATCTTTCATGAGCGATCCCCTCTTGTTGAAGATGATAAAAGATGGCGATGGTTTTGGCATCACTGATCTTGCCTTCCTTGATCATCTGCGTGATTTCGCTATAAGACAGGCTAAGACTTTCGATCCTTTCGTCGCGATCAAAATGCGTGCCGACAAATTCTAAGGCCTCGCCATAATAAAGATAGATCCTTTCGCTGGAATAACCGCAGGTAGGGATGATATAACCAAGATACTTGAGCTCTTTTAATGTATAGCCAAGTTCCTCCCTAACTTCACGCACGATCGCCTCTTGGGGGTCTTCGCCCTCATTCAGCTTCCCAGCACAAACTTCGATCATGTCTTCTTTTTGAGCATAGCGATACTGTTTCACCATCATGAAACGTCCGTCTTTATCTTTTAAGGCAATGGCTGCACCGCCTGAATGTTTCACAACTTCGCGAATGCTTCTTGTGCCATCATCAAGCTCTACCTCATCGTAATCAAGGCATACAACGCGGCCTTTGTATAATGTTTTTGATGTGATCGTTTTTTCCATTTTGACCTCTTTAATATCAGGTCTATTCTACCATATTAGTATTTATTTTCTTTAAAAAAACATTATAATTGAGGCATGGACGCTAAAATAGTTTCAAAGGTAACATTGGATTTCAAGCTCATCTTAAGAGCGCAATTTCTTAAAAATCGCTTTATCTCGATCTTCTATTCAGTCTTATTTGTGATCTTCAGTTTCATGAGCCTCAATATCGCTCTCAATAATTCACTAAGTGCCAACGAGCTTTATGTCGACATTGCCTTAGTCTTGTTATGTGCAGGCGTAGCTTGGGGTTATCCCCTTATTTCAGCCCTGATTTGGAAGATCCGGACCAAAAAGCAGTATGGGGTCGATCGTTTGGAACTGGAATATCAATTCTTTGACCTTAGTCTAAAGGTCAACAATCTCACCAATAAGACAAGTACCAAACTTGATTATCGCGCCATCTCCCGCATCAACAAGAGCAAACACCTGCTCATACTCAACTACAGCTCTAAGATCTACATCGTCATCGACAAGGATCAAATGAAAGAAAGACAGCTAGAGCGCCTCATGGATTACCTCAAAAGGCTCAAGCTAGTCTAGATGCTGATAGATATTCAACTCTTTGACGATGCCTTCCTTTTTTAGATAGGCATCATATAAGAAGTTGAGATAATCGCCAGGGGTAATGATCCCATTTAAACCCAAAAGATTGAAGTTCTTGTTGCGCAATAGATAGTCGACAAGTTTGACGCAATTAGTCGTAAACACAAAATAGGTCTTAAAGGGACCTTTTTTAAATTTAAGCAGCTCGCATTGCGTATCGCGATAGACATCGCTGACATAGTCAAGCTTTTTCAAATTTGGGTCGAGCTTATAGGCACAATCAAAGGGATAAGCATCCTTAAGCAATGTATTTAGGCGTTCTTTGATCACTTGCATCTCTTCATCGCTTGGATATAGCCCAAAACTTACGATCATCGTCTTATGGGTCTTAAGCGAATTTTTGATAAAGGCATTGCGGTCGACTTTGATGAGGACTCCTTCACCTGCACTACCGAAGATATGGCGGGCCTTAGGATCGTGTAGGCCGTAAGAATAAGTGACATTGTCGATGCTGATATCGACATGACCGAAAGATTCAAAGCCCCTTCTTTGCAGATAAATATTGACATTCAATCTGGCCTTTAAGTCATCATTACAGCTGTATTTCTTTAAGATCTCCTCATCCTTAAACCTGATGAATGCCCTGACTGGAATAAGCGCGCTGAAAAAGACCGGCAATGATAAAGAAAAGGCTTTTTGGGAATAGACCTTGAAGAGATCGACCACGCCCAGCGATATCAAATAGAGGCCGCCTAAAATAAAGATAAGACGGTTAAAAAACAGCGGGAAGATGAAAAGTAAAAGGGCGATCACAAAGCTTAAAAGAGCCTTTAAAATGATCGAGGTAAGCCCGTGCTGGTGGTCACTGCGCTTTAAAAGATAGTCGATAAAATAGATGACCGACTCTAATAAGGCGATCGAAGAAACTAGAAAGGTGACTGCAACGGTAAAGAGATCTTTAAAAATGATGAGAATGAGATCAAAGATAAGGATAAGACCCAAGCGCAAGAGATCGGCCTTATCCTTCTTAAAGATAAAAGAGACCAGGGTGATCGGGATAAATAGCGAGAGGATAATGATGAGAACGATCCTGACAAAAGGTAAAACGGCCGAGGCATGAGTAAAAATGACGATCCCTAAAGAGATCGTCAATATAGCTTTTAAAGTGTCGATCATCTTCGCTAACATTATCATAACTATAGCACAAGATGACCTAATTTTTATTTTTCGAGCATCGATTCGTTCCAAACACTTGGCGCTTCCAGATCCAAGAGTTCAAAGACGGTCCGCGCGATGTTGCTGAGGCCGAAATCGCCTTCTTTTAGCTTATATCCATCGGCATTATAGAGAATGAAGGGGACCTTGTTTAAGGTGTGTGAAGTCTTGGGTTTTAAAGGATCGGTATCCTTTTTGCGCTTTTCGTACATTTCATCGGCATTGCCATGATCAGCTGTGACGATCAAAGTCGCATTGGCCTTATCACAGGCTTCAATGATTCTCTTTAAACAAAGATCGACCGCTTCGACCCCGATCACCGTCGCCTGATAATCGCCAGTATGGCCGACCATATCGCCATTGGGGAAGTTGACGCGATAGAAGACATTTTCACCCTTTTCGATCGCTTCGACTAAAAGATCTGTCACTTCAGCCGCCTTCATCCAAGGTCTTTGATCAAAGGGCACGGTATCCGACTTGACTTCGACCCAGGTCTCAAGCTCATCCGAGAATTTTTCACTGCGATTGCCGTTCCAGAAATAAGTGACATGGCCAAACTTCTGGGTCTCGGAGATCGCATAAGTCTTGATGCCGTATTTGACTAAATATTCGGACATCGTGTCTTTGATTGAAGGAGGATCAACTAAATAGTTGCTCGGGATATGAAGGTCGCCATCGTATTCTAACATGCCGGCATACATGACATCCGGGCGCTCGCCACGATCGAAGTGACTAAACTCATCTTCGTCAAAAGCCTTCGAGATCTCAATGGCACGATCACCTCTAAAGTTGAAGAGGATAAGTGAATCGTGATCTTTGATCTTACCTAAAGGTTCATCATTATCATCGACGATCACAAATTCGTGTAAGTCCTGATCATTGCAGCCAAGCTCCTTGCGATAGGTCTCGATTGCCTCGCGGGCACTGTGGAAATGGCGTCCTAAGCCATGGACATGGCAATCATAACCGCGTTTAACCATATCCCAATTTGCTTCATAGCGGTCCATCGTAATATACATACGGCCGCCGCCGGAAGCGATCTTGGCATCAAAACTATCATCATTTAATTCTTTTAATAGATTTTCAAGATCGTCAATATAAGTAAGGCCAGAAGTCTCGGGAACATCTCTTCCATCCATCAAAGCGTGGATACGCACCCTTTTAATTCCTTCTTTTTTGGCTTCTTTGATCATCGCCTTTAAATGAGCGATATTGGAATGGACATTACCATCGCTTAGAAGACCTAAGAAATGCAAGGTATGATCCTTGGCGTTATCCACCAGTTTCTTCCAAGTCTCACTTTCATAGATCTTGCCTGAAGCGATCGACTCATTGACAAGCTTAGCCCCTTGGGCATAGATCTGACCGCAGCCAATGGCATTATGACCAACTTCCGAATTACCCATATCGCTGTCACTAGGAAGACCGACAGCCGTCCCATGGGCCTTGATCGCAATATTGGGGCATTCTTTAAATAACTTATCAAGAGTTGGCGTATAGGCATTCTTGACGGCATTACCTTCCGTCTTATCGCTAAGACCTACTCCATCCATAACGACTAGTACAAGAGCTTTCGAACTCATAACTTTCCTCCTTATCGTACGTGTTAATTTTAGCACATTTAGATTGTCTTAGCGTTTTTTAAAAACTAAAGTATAATTAAATCATGTATTATCTCGCTTCAAACGCCATGCAGGACAAGGTTCTTGAAAAGCTGCTCGCCAAAAAGAGCTGTCTTTTTGATGTCAAGATCATGAGTCTTAAGAGTTATTTAAACGAAAGGCTCCAAAACCCCGCGATCGATCTTGTCAAGCTTCATCAAAAACTGCAAGCCCTGCCCTTAAAAGACTTTCAAAAAGCGATCGACGACATATCCTTTTTAAGCGAACTACAAGACAAACGCCAAAAACTCGCGGCTTATAACGTCGATCTTAAAACCCTCGACATAAACAAGGAGTACCGCCTCCTATTAGAAAACACCGACTATCTCCCCTATTTTGAACTTAAGGAGCTTTTTCGAAAAGAAGACTTCAGCGATTTCGTGATCTATGATGGCGCTTATGAACTATATGAGCGCGAATTCATCGCGATCATGGTCGAAAAGGGGGCTAAATTCATTCCTCTTGAGCCCTCCAACAAGGGAAAATACTATTTAAGCATCGCCAATCTCAAGGAAGGTCTAGATAAGGTCGCCCATTTCATCTTAGAAAAAAAGATCGACCCGCAAGATGTGGCCATTATTGCTTCTAGCGATGATCTAAGTTTTTTAAGGATCCATCTAAAGCGCTTGGGCTTGCCCTATTATGACCGCAAAGGAAAAAGCCTAAATATCATGAAACGCTTTTGTGCTCTTCTTGATTATTATTTTGCACAAGATCTAGAACACTTCATTGCCCTTGTCAAGAATTCAGAATGTGTCAACCTGGCCCTTTTGACCTATTTAGAAAAGCATGCCATCGATTATCTTGCGCCTTATGATCATTTAAAAGATGAAGACAGCTACTATCAGAAAATGGAAGAAAAAGCGCAAAACAGCGTTGAAAAATATCGCCAGATCGCTTTAAAATTCCAAGATGTCAAAAGCTATGAAGAAGCCCTCGTTTTCAGCTTTGAGGTCTTAAAAGATCAAAAAGATGCCGCAATTTTAAAAAAAGAGATCGAGGAATTCGGCAACTATGAAGCCGACTTTTATCCCTATTTAAGAGAAAGACTATTGTCCTATACCCAGAAAACAGAACTTGAGGGCATCGAACTTTCCTCTTACCCCGATGCCAGCTACTATCATAAATATCTCTTTTTGCTGAATCCTCATCTTGATCATTATCCCGGTACCTTTAAGGAAAGCGGGGTCTTAAATGAACTAAGTCTTAAAAACACAAATTACCCTTCTTTATTGAAACGCTATGAGAATCTTTTAAAAAACTTTGACTATCTCACAACAAACGAATACGTTTATGCCCTTTTAGGCAGCGCCAATTTTGAAGGCAAGTCCTTAGAATATGATAATTACTTTTCAAGCTTTACCAAGATCGATAATCGAGAAGTCAAATTTGATCGGCATGAGCCCTATAACTATCACCCGACACTCAAAAAAGAGCTGGCGGCCAAACTGTTTTTCCCTGAAGGCGAACTAAGAGCCTCCGTCTCTTCTTTAGAGCGATATATGGCTTGTAACTTCGCTTATTTCCTAAACCGCGGCTTAGGCCTTTTAGAGCCTGCAAAGAAAGAATTAAATAATATCCTTGTCGGCAACACGATCCACAAGATCATGGAAAGAGCTATCAAAAAAGCTGCTTTTAAAAAAGACTATCACCCGTATTTAGACGATCAGGTAATCTTAAATGCCCTTAAGGAACAACTGGATAAGATCTATCCTGGTCAAAAAGAGGCGATCGATGCTTTTGTCTTGCGCATTCAAAGGCTCATTCAAAGAGAGATCCCTTTCATAAGCGATATGGAAAAACACACGCTATTTAAACCGGAAGCTTCGGAATTCCGCTTTGACGATATCTTTTTTACATACGATGGAATCGATCTTCGCTTAAAAGGTTCCATCGACCGCATCGATCGGTGTCTTGGCTACTTTCGTATTCTGGATTATAAGACCTCAAAACAGACCCTGAGCTTAGGCGCTCTTTGCAAGGGACAAAAACTGCAACTTGTCACCTACGCCTATATCTACCAAAAGATCAGCAAGTTGAAACCGGCTTTGGTCGCCTATTTGAATATCCATCATGAAACCGAGCCCGATTACGACTATTATTTCAGTCTGCGCGATGGTCTTGCCCTCAATGATCAAAGCGACAAAGCGGGCGCTTATTTTAAAAACCATCGCTTAGAAGGAATTTTCTTTGAGTTTCTAGATGACTTTGACGACGATCAAAGACACATAGCTTTTAATTCAAGGAAGCTTTTGCCCTTTGAAAAGGTCGCCGAAGCCCTAGAGGACATTTTTAGCTATATTATCACAAGGATCAAGGAAGCTAAGATCGATATCGCACCCGATGACAAGGAATGCGACTATTGTCCCTATCATACGATCTGTCATTTTAAAGGCGTCAAGGGACTAGATCAAACGATCATCACGACATTAGAAAAAGGTGAGCAAGATGAAACTTAATCCTGAACAAAAACTGGCTGTCGATCATAGCGGCCAAAATATCCTGGTCTTCGCATCAGCTGGGGCTGGCAAGACGACGATCATGGTCCAAAGGTTATTAAAAAGGATCATCTCAGACCACTTGTCACTGGATGAGATGGTCGCAATGACCTTTACCAATGCGGCCAGCGCCAATCTTAAAAATCGTTTAAGTCAAGCAATCGAAGGAGCTCTTTTAAAAGACCCTTCCAACACCCACTTACAAAACGAAAGAGCGAAGGTCCCTGATGCCCATATCTCGACCATTCATAGCTTCTGCCTTGAACTTTTAAAAGAATATTATTATAAGCTCGACCTCAGCTTAAAGACCGTCCAGAATCTGATCGATGATACCCACGCTAAAATAGCGATCGACAAGCTCTTAGATGAGATCATCCAAGAAGAGTTGCAAGATAATAATACGGCCTTTCTCGCCTGCCTTGATGCCCTTTCCAATCAGACGGCCGACATGGAAATGTTTAAGGAAGAATTGAAAGCCTTGTTTAATAAGATACAAAATGAGCTTGAGCCACTCGCTTATCTTGAAAAAGAAGCCCAGCGTAAACATATCAGCACTCTTCAAGATTATGATCAAGAAGGACTGCATTACTATCTGCATCTTTTAAAAGCTAAGCTTTGTCTGATCATCAAAGATCTCAAAAAGATGGACCAGTGTGAAAAATTCAAGGGCGAGCTAACACCTAAGATCGAAGAGCTTGAAAGCTTATTGTCATATGATGACTACGGGCTTTTCTTAAATGGACTAAGTGTGCTGCTCAAAGCTCCTAAAAGCTATGGCAAAGATCCTGTCTATACAGCTTATCGCAAAGATTTTGAAAAACACGCCAAAGC
Organism: uncultured Erysipelotrichaceae bacterium; assembly: GCA_944325935.1. Taxonomy (GTDB): domain Bacteria; phylum Bacillota_I; class Bacilli_A; order Erysipelotrichales; family Erysipelotrichaceae; genus JAHHTG01. The sequence goes on from CALVCF010000041.1 coordinate 45,487, forward strand.
TTTGGCCAAGGAGCTTTTAGAAGTTAAAAAGATCATCGCCAACTATGAAGGAGCTCTCGATCACCAAAAAGAGGTCGTGTACTTAGTGAAAAGACTCTATCTGGCCTACCAGGACTACAAGCGCCAAAAAGAATGCCTCGACTTCAGCGATATCGAGCACTACACTTTTGAACTTTTAAATAAAGATGATGCCAAGATCGCCAAAGATCTCAAGCATCGTTTTAAAGAAATCATGGTCGATGAATTCCAAGACACTTCACCCTTGCAATATGCCATCATCCGCCTCATCAGCCATGACAATCTCTTTTTAGTGGGCGATGTCAAACAATCCATCTATCGCTTCCGCCACGCCTCACCCAAGATCATGGAGGATCTGAAAGAAGATGACAGCTTCTATAAGATCCATCTCAAACACAATTACCGCTCCAAAGAGCGGATCGTCAGCTTTAATAATGCCTTCTTTGATCGGATCATGAATCTTAATAAAAAACGCTTCAATAAAAATGACGCCCAGCTCATCGGCAGTGATCAGCAGATCGATCCCAAAGCCTTAGTAAGTTTTAGCTATTATGTCTTAAAAGAAGAAGACACGATCAAAGCCGATGAAGTAAAAGCTAAGATCATCGCCGACAAGATCATCAAGTTTCATAAGGAGGGGCTGGCCTTTCGGGATATGGCAGTTTTGGTGCGCTCGCACCATGAAAAAAAGCCCCTTAAAAAAGTTTTCGAGGCTTTGCACATACCCTATTTTATCAATGATAATGATGGCTATTTTAAATCTTTTGCGATCGAGACCCTTTTAGCCTATCTCAATTATCTCTTAGATGAAGATGATAAGATCGCGCTTGTTGCGATCTTGACTTCGCTATATCGCTTCAGTGCCAACGATCTAGCCTTGGCGAAAGGACATTTTGACACAATTATGAATCAAGATCCTTTTAGGAAAGACTACCTGTATCTGAAAGGGGCTTTTTTAGAGAACGACTTTGAAACTTTTATGGCCTACTTTTTAGGGATCGATCATTTTTATGACCGTCTCAATATTGCTGAAAAAACTAATCTTGATCTCTTGATCAATAAATATGATTCCTACAAGATCAAGACTTTCGCTGAGCTGAGAAATTTTATCATCGAAGCACTGGACACGCAAAAAGAGGTCGCTTTAAGTATCTCGGAAGATGCAGATGTCGTTAAAGTCATGACGATCCACAATTCCAAAGGCCTTGAATTTGATACAGTGTTCTTATATTCTGCCCTCAAAACTAAGAGCCCGTCTAAAAAACGCATCTTATATCATCCCACTTTGCCCTTAGGCCTTCGCTTTATCGATGGCGATGCACGACAGGTCAAGGAGACCCTTAGCTATAAGCTGATCGACGAAGATGAGCGCTATGAAGAAGCGCTGGAATACCAAAGACTTTTCTATGTCGCCTTAACCCGCGCTGTATCGAAACTTTTGATCGTCGATTGTTTAAAAGATCAAAAAAAGATCGCCTTAGATACTTCACTGCTTTATGACAACAGCGGTTTTACAAGCTACATTTTAAGTGCGGCAGGGGGCATGTTGATCGATGACAGATATTTATCCCTGCCCGATCTTGAACCTCTTTCTGGTTTTAGTTTCGATGAAAGCGAAGACTTCTTACATTTTGCTTATCAAAAGACCGCTAAAGAAAAGATTGCTCCTTCAAGCCTTGAAAAACACGACCTTGCGCTTAACTTGAATTTTCAAAATGCCACATCCTTTGGAACGAAGATGCATGAAGTAATGGAAAAGATCGACCTTGAGCAAGCTGATCTTCAGCAATTCAAGCTGAGCAGCTTGGAAAAAGAAATGCTTGCGTCCATCTTTCTTGATCCTATTTTCCAAAAAGCGCTTAAAGGCCTAGTCCAACGCGAGTATTCCTTCTATCTTAAAAAAGATACACAGATCATCCATGGCTTTATGGATTTTGTCTCTTTTTTGGCTGATGAAGTCATCATTATCGACTATAAAACCGATCACATCAATGAAGAAGACGTCTTTCAAAAGACTTATCGGGATCAACTGAAGATGTACCAAAAAGTCTTACAAGACGCCGGCTACCAAAACATTAAAACCTATATCTATTCCTTCTATCTCAAAAAGATGATCGCTGTTTGATCATAAAAAACCGCCAACACAAGTTGGCGGTCATTTTTTAAACTAATTCAATTGAAGCGACAGGGGCATTGTCACCACGGCGATAGCCCAGCTTCGTGACACGTGTGTAGCCACCGTTACGGCTGGCGTAACGTGGAGCTACTTCCGTGAATAAGACTTGAACAGCAGTCTTGCCATCTTTTGTAGTTACAGCTTGCAAGTAACTAGCAGCTTGACGACGATTATGGACATTGTCGACCTTAGCGAGTGTGATCAAGCTATCAACGACACTGCGAAGTTCCATGGCCTTCATCTCGGTGGTCTTTATCTTACCTTTGATGATGACTTCGGTAGCTAAGTTTCTGAGTAATGCCCTTCTATGGTCGGCAGTACGACCTAATTTACGATTACGCATGACTTTTATCTCCTTTACTCATATTGTTTAAAGCCCAAACCGAGCTGTTGCAACTTTTCTTTGACCTCTTTGAGCGATTTCTTGCCTAAATTGCGGACACGGCTCATCTCTTCTTCTGTCTTTTGCGTCAGCTCTTCGACATTAGTAATACCTGCACGCTTTAAGCAATTGTAACTTCTGACGGTCAGATCAAGATCTTCAACGGACATATTGATCTTCTTGACATCGGTCTCATGGACCTTCTCTTTTACACAAGATTCCTTATCTTTGGCAATCGCATCGATATCTTCAAACAGGGCCAAATGATCAATGAGGATCTTGGCAGCTAACGCAATTGCTGCTGACGGGGTCAAAGAACCGTCGGTCCACACTTCGACTTTTAAGGCATCATATTTGACATTTTGACCAACACGAGCCGGTTCTGTCGTGTAGTTAGCCCGTACAACCGGGGTGAAGATCGAGTCTGTATAGATCGTGCCGATGCCTTGTGATGAATTTTGGTAGGCGCGTTTATTCTCATCGGCGCTGACATAACCGCGGCCGTTCTTAGCCTTAAGTTCCATATCTAAGACCCCGCCTTCATCGATCGTAGCGATCACCAGGTCGGGATTGAGGATCTCAACGCCAGTTGGGCAAACAATATCAGCCGCTGTAACGGTGCAAGGACCCTTTGCGTTGATCCTTAAGGAATAAGTTTCATCATCTTGGATCTTTAGGATGAGGTTCTTAAGATGCAGAATAATTAAGGTCACATCTTCCTTAACGCCTTTAATTGAAGAAAACTCATGGAAAACGCCTTCGATCTTGATCGAGTAGACTGCCCCACCTGGCAAAGATGAGATCATTACTCTTCTGATCGCATTTCCTAAGGTCGTTCCGAATCCTCTCTCTAAAGGAGTGATGCTGAAACGGCCGTAATTCTCTTTCTCATTGATCTCTTCAATTTCAAATTTAGGTCTTTCAAACTTCTGCATGACTTCCCTCCTTAACCTCTAGGTTTCTTTGGTGGACGGCATCCGTTATGAGGGATAGGCGTCACATCGTTGATCGCTGTGATTTGCAAGCCAGCGACCTGTAAAGCGCGGACAGCAGCTTCACGACCAGGTCCAGGTCCTTTGACGTTGACTTCAACGCTCTTCATGCCATGATCCATCGCCGTCTTGCCGGCAGCTTCTGAAACTAATTGAGCGGCATAAGGAGTCGACTTACGAGATCCCTTATAACCTAAAGCACCAGCACTTGACCAAGCGATAACATTACCGGCTTCATCAGTGATCGTAACGATCGTATTATTGAAAGTTGAATGAATATGAGCGACACCTTTGGCTATATTCTTCTTGACACGCTTTTTACGTGTTCCTTTTGTCTGTGCCATATTAATCTTTCCTCCTAATGACTATTTCTTCTTATTAGCTACTGTACGACGTGGTCCCTTACGAGTTCTGGCATTGGTTTTGGTACGTTGGCCACGAACTGGTAGACCCTTACGATGTCTCATGCCTCGATAAGAAGCGATCTCCATTAAGCGTTTGATATTGAGCTGTACTTCTCTTCTTAGATCGCCCTCTAAACGGTAGCTATCTAAGGACTTACGAAGTGCATTGATTTGCTCATCACTTAGATCTTTAACGCGAATATCTTCGCTGATCCCATTTTCTTTTAAAATCTTTTTTGCTGTAGCTAAACCTACACCATAAATATATGTTAGAGATATTACTACACGTTTGTTGTTAGGAATATCTACACCCGCAATACGAGCCATTTACTTTGATCCTCCTGAATTATCCTTGTCTTTGTTTGTGCTTAGGGTTTTCACAAATAACCATAACACGGCCTTTACGTTTGATAACGCGGCACTTGTCACAGATCGGTTTGACAGATGGTCTGACTTTCATGTTTGCCTCCTATCGACTTACTTATGTCTGAATGTTATACGCCCACGTGTTAAATCATAGGGTGAAATCTCAACGGTCACACGATCGCCTGGTAAAATGCGGATGTAATGCATGCGGATTTTACCAGAAACGTGGGCCAAAATTTCATGACCATTCTCTAGTTTCACCTTAAATTGCGCATTGGGTAGGGTATCGACCACTAGCCCGCTTAGTTCGATCACATCTTGTTTCGCCACACTAGTCCTCCTTTGTTAGTATCTCATAGCCATCTTCCAAGACGACGACGCTGTGTTCAAAGTGTGCAGCCCAAGAGCCATCTTTAGAGACGACCCCCCAACCATCGCTCAAGGTGCGACAATGGGGCTTACCTTCAAACACCATCGGTTCGATCGCAATACACATACCAGCCTTTAAACGCTCAAGACTGCCCGCCATGCCGACATTAGGCACAGCTGGATCTTCATGCATCTCTTGGCCAATGCCATGGCCGGTATATTCGATCGGCAAACTATAGCCGAAGCTTTCGACATAGCTTTGGATGGCATGCGATATATCGCCGATGCGATTACCTGCTTTAACTTGTTTGAGACCTTCATAGAGGCTTTGTTTAGTGACATCGAGCAATCTTTGATGTTTATCGTCGATCCGACCGACGGCATAGGTGTAAGCAGCATCGCCATGATAACCATGCAGATACGCCCCGCAATCGATCGAGATGATATCACCCTCATGAAGGATTGCTTTTGCGCTTGGAATTCCATGGACGAGCATATTGTTGATACTGGTACAGATGCTGTTTGGAAAACCTTGATATCCTTTAAAGGAAGGACTAGCTCCCTTAGAACGGATCATTTTTTCAGCGATCGCATCAAGTTCTAAGGTCGAGATGCCGGGTTTGATATATTGTTCGATCTCCCTTAGGACATAGGCAACAACAGCACCCGCTTCTTTCATGAGTTCGATCTCGCGCTTAGATTTGATCGTGATCATTTATGAAGCTCCTTTAAGATCGCTTCGATCTTGGCAAAGACCCTTGATGGTTCATCGTTGGCATCGATCATATAGACCAAGCCTTTTTCTTTGTAGAAATCGACGACAGCCTGGGTGCTTTGATGATAGGCCGTTAAACGCGTCTTAAGGCTTTCAAGCGTGTCATCATGACGTTGGTAGAGTTTAGCACCACAATTATCACAGACCCCCTCTACTTTGGGAGGATGATTGTGTATGTGGAAGATACTGCCGCAGTCTGGACAAACTCTTCTGCCGGTGATTCGTTTTGCTAAGACCTCTTCATCGACATTTAGATCTAAGACGGCGTCGATCTTTAGATCGAGGCCATCTAAGATGTGATCTAAATCTTCTGCTTGGGCTAGGGTCCTGGGGTAACCATCTAAAAGGAAACCTTTTTGGATGTCATCCCGGCCTAACCTCTCCACGATCAGATCGTGAATCAATTCATCGGGAACGAGTTTGCCCTCATCCATATAGCCTTGTGCTTTTAGACCAAGGGCGCTTTTAGCATTAATGGCACTTCTTAACATATCTCCGGTTGAAATATGCGCGATATCATAGGCTTTGATCAAAAGCTCTGACATTGTGCCCTTGCCTGTTCCCGGGGCACCAACAATAAGTAGGTTCATCTTTTCCCCCTTTTATCTCCCGACGAAATTACGATACTGTTTGGATGTTAATTCGCCTTTTAGGCGTTTGACCGTCTCGATGGCAACACCGACGACGATGATGATACCGGTTCCTCCTAAGGCAGCCGAATGCGGTAAGCCTGTCACAAGCGAAATGACATAGGGAAGAACGGCGATAAAGGTCAACAACAAGGCCCCTAAGACCGTAATGCGGTTCAAGACCTTAGAGACATATTGACGTGTTTCACTGCCTGGTCTAATACCAGGTACGTAAGTACCCTGTTTATTGAGATTATCAGCTATCTTGCTTGGATCAACTGTCAGATTTGTATAGAAGAAAGTAAACAGTATGACAAGGACAGCATAGATAATGATCATATAGGGATGATTGAAACTTAAGATATCAGCTAGCCATGAATAGGTCCCTGAATCGATCCAGGAAACGATGATTTGCGGCGCCTGGATGATCGCACTGGCGAAAATGACTGGGATAACACTGGCTGAGTTGATCTTCAAGGGCAAGTGGTTAAGATCGCCCTTGGCATGCGACATACTGCGGGAAGTCGAATATTGGATAGGAATTCTTCTTTCGGCCAGCTGCATCATGACGACAAGGATGACAATGACAACATACATCAAGATATATAGGGCAAATAAGCCTACACCGGCAGTTGTGACGCCACCTTGGAAGACATAGGCATAGACGGTTCTGAAGGATGAAGGAAGACCAGCCACGATTCCGGCAAAAATGATCATAGAGACCCCATTGCCAACACCTTTGACCGTGATCTGATCGGCGATCCATAGTAAGAACATCGTACCGGCAGTCATGACTGTCGCAATATATAGATAACTGATCACACCGGGATCATCGACGATCCCATATTGGTTTGACAGCATCTGAACGATGAAATAGGCTTGAACGAAAGCTAAGACCACGCCTAGATAACGCGTGATGCGATCTAATTGTTGACGGCCTTTCTTACCGCTTTTCGACATTTCAGCTAAAGGCGGTATGATATCCATCGACAATAATTGGATGATGATGCTGGAGGTGATGTAGGGTCCAACACCCAACGCGAAGATCGACATTTGTTCGATCATTCCACCGCCTAAAAGATTCATCATGCCAAGCAGCGAGTTGCTGGAAAGATTGATGACGGTGTCGTTGACCCCTGGCGAGGGGATCGAGGCACCTAACCTGAATACCAGCAACATAGCTAGAGTGAATAAAATCTTTGAGCGAATCTCTTTATTTTGGAAGAAGTCGACAAAGGTTCTAATCATCTTAAGCTACCTCTACACTTCCGCCTGCTTTTTCAATTGCCGCCTTGGCACTCTCTGAGACCTTGGCACAAGTGACATGTAATTTTTTATCTAAAGTTCCCATGCCTAGAACTTTTAGACCGTTGTAGACTTTCTTGATCAACCCTTTTTCGACCAAGACTTCCAAGTTGACATTAGCGCCATCTTCGAAGTACTTGTTCAAGGTTTCAAGATTGACGATCGCATATTCTTTGCGAGTATAGTTTGTAAAACCACGCTTAGGAATACGCTTATAGATCGGGGTTTGACCACCTTCAAAGCCGATCGCCACACCGCCACCAGAGCGCGCGTTTTGACCCTTGTGGCCCTTACCGGCCGTTTTACCCTGACCTGATCCCTGTCCTCGGCCTAATCTTTTCGTGCTGAAGCGAGCACCTTCGTTATATTTTAATTCATGTAATTTCATGGCTATCTCCTAACGAACTTCTTCAACCTTGAGGCCTCTGGTCTTGGCGACCATATTGACCGTCTTGAGTTGTTTTAAAGCTTCAACGGTCGCTCTGACCGCATTGATCGGTGTACGTGAACCGATACATTTGGAAAGGACGTCATTGATGCCTGCAAGTTCTAAGACGGCGCGCACTGGACCACCGGCAATAACACCAGTTCCCTCGCTGGCTGGACGAAGCATGACTTCACCTGCCCCATAGATACCTAAGACTGGATGCGGGATGGTCTTCTTGTTGTTGACAAGTGGAACTCTGACGATGTTCTTTTTCGCAGCTTCGGTCGCCTTACGGATAGCATCTGGAACTTCATTGGCCTTACCTAAGCCAAAGCCAACACGACCTTTTTTATCACCGACGACAACTAAAGCGGAGAAACGCATGCGGCGTCCACCCTTAACGGTCTTAGAGACACGGTTGATGGAAACGACACGTTCTTCGAATTCTTTTTGTTCGCGGTTAAATCTTCTTGGTTTTCTTTGTTGATTATTGTTTTCCATGACTTCCTCCTAGAACTTAAGACCAGCTTCTCTTGCTGCTTCAGCTAGCGCCTTTACACGACCATGATAGATATAACCGCCACGGTCAAAGACGACGGTTTCGATATTCTTAGCTAAAGCGCGTTTAGCTAGCTCTGTTCCAACGGTCTTAGCAGCTTCGATATTGCCACCATTTTCAAGCTTCATTTCTACGCTTGAGCATGATACCAAGGTATTACCTGCTGTATCATCGATAATTTGGCAATGGATGTGTGCATTAGAACGGAAAACATTAAGACGTGGGCAAGTAGCAGTTCCCTTTACCTTGCGGCGGACGCGAGCATGCCTTCTTTGACGATTTGCATTTTTAGATGTCATTTTTAACATAAGCTATACTCCCTTCTACTTACCAGCTGTCTTACCTTCCTTACGACGGACATGTTCATCCTTATAGCGGATACCTTTGCCTTTGTAAGGTTCTGGTTTACGGTATGCACGGATATTGGCTGCAACTTCACCAACTCTTTGTTTGTCGATGCCCGAAACTTTGATCTGAGTAGGACTTAATACCTCAACAGTAACACCGTCTTCCGGCATGTATTCGATTTGGTGTGAATAGCCCAAGTTCATGACAAGTTTCTTGCCTTCAAGCTGGGCACGGTAACCAATACCTTGGATCTCTAATTCTTTAACAAAACCTTCTGATACACCAACGATCATGTTGTGCAAGAGGGCTCTGGTCGTACCATGAAGCTGCTTCGTATGTTTTTCTTCATTGGCACGCTTGCAAGTTACGATCCCATTATCGATCTCGATGGCGATAAGTGGACTGAATTGACGTGTTAGGCTCCCTTTTGGGCCCTTGACAGTCACCTCATTACCTTCTAGTACATTTATTTCAACATTAGAAGGAATGGTAATCGTCTTATTTCCGATACGTGACATTTTAATATTCCTTTCCTATTACCACACGTAGGCGACAACTTCGCCGCCAGCGTGAGCCTTGCGCGCATCACGATCGCACATCATACCTTTAGATGTTGAGATGATCGCAATACCAAGACCATTTAAAACACGGGGGATCGCATTGCCCTTGGCGTAGACCCTAAGACCAGGCTTAGAGATACGCTTGATGCCAGCGATCGCTTTCTCGTTGTGAGGACCATATTTAAGATCGACGACAATCGCCTTTTCTTTGGCACTTTCGCCTTCGACCTTATAACTTTCGATATAACCTTCCTCTTTTAAGATTCTGGCGATCTCCGCCTTCATCTTGGAATGAGGGATCGAAACGCTCTTTTGGTCGGCTCTTACGCCATTGCGGATCCTAGTAAGCATATCCGCGATTGGATCTGTCATATTCATCATAGCGCTTCCTCCTTACCAACTAGCCTTCTTAACGCCAGGTAATTGACCCTTATAAGCCAATTCTCTAAAGCAGATACGGCATAGCTTATATTTTCTTAAAACTGAATGGGGACGACCGCAGCGTTCACAACGCGTATAGGCTCTGGTTGAGAACTTTGCAGGACGGGCACATTTAACTTTCATCGATGTCTTAGCCATACTAATTCTCCCTCCTATTTCGCAAAGGGCATACCTAAAGCCCTTAGTAATGCTTCAGCTTCTTCGTCTGTCTTAGCAGTTGTGACGATAACGATATCCATCCCGCGAACCTTATTGACCTTGTCATAAGAAATCTCAGGGAAGATGATCTGTTCTTTGACGCCCAAAGTGTAATTCCCGCGGCCATCAAAGGCAGTCTTGGAAACGCCATGGAAGTCACGAACACGAGGTAATGAGATATTGACAAGCTTATCTAAGAAGTCATACATCTTTTCACCGCGCAGATCGACCTTACAACCGATCGCCATTCCTTCACGTAGTTTGAAGTTAGCGATCGACTTTTTAGCCTTGGTGATAACTGGCTTTTGACCAGTGATATCAGTTAATTCGCTCACAGCTTCATCTAAGCGCTTGGGTTCGCTGATCGCATCGCCAACACCTAGGTTGACAACGATCTTAACGATCTTTGGCACTTCCATAACTGATTTATAGCCAAATTTCTCCATGAGACTTGGCTTGATCTCACTCTTGTATTTTTCAAGAAGGCGATTCATTATTTCTTACCTCCCTTAATTGTCGTACCAGACTTCTTAAAGTAGCGGACCTTGACGCCTTTTTCTTCGCGGTAGCCGATCCTTGAAACAGCCTTGGCCTTTGAATCGTAGGCCATGACGTTTGATACATGGATAGGCATCTCCTTTTCGATCACGCCGCCATCAGGATTGGCTTGAGTGGGCTTTAAGGATTTCTTTGCGATATTGACACCTTCGACCACGACCTTATTCTCTTTTGGTAAGACCGCGATAACTTCACCGATCGTACCCTTATAATGTCCGGTAATGACTTTTACTTTGTCACCTTTTTTAATTCTCATCTAAAGTCATCCTCCTATAATACTTCCGGTGCCAATGACACGATCTTCATGTAGTCATGGTCTCTGAGCTCTCTGGCTACTGGACCAAAGATTCTCGTTCCACGCGGAGTCTTATCATCTTTGATGATGACAGCAGCATTGTCATCGAATTTGATATAAGAACCATTTGCACGGCTTAGACCGTATTTAGTTCTGACGATAACCGCCTTGACGACATCACCTTTTTTGACCGTGCCGTTTGGTTGGGCGTCCTTGACTGCACAGACTACAACATCGCCAATATTGGCTGTCTTGCGTCTTGAGCCGCCTAAACAGCGAATGACTAATAATTCTTTAGCTCCAGTGTTATCGGCAACTTTTAATCGTGTTTCATTATGAACCATCTATTTTACCTCCTAAAGAATTACAGCTTTTTCAATTACTTTAACTAAGCGGAAATGCTTGTCGCGAGACAAAGGTCTTGTCTCCATGATCTCCACTGTATCGCCAATATGTGCTTCGTTTAGTTCATCATGCGCCTTAAAGCGTCTTGAGAACTTCGTGCGCTTACCATATAAGGGATGCGACTTACGAGTGGCGATCTCGACGACGATCGTCTTATCCATCTTATCGGAAACGACCTTACCGCGCATAACGCGTCTTTTATTTACTCTTTCCATCCTTATTCTCCCTTCATGGCTCTTTCTTTTAAAACAGTCTTCATGCGGGCGATGCTTTTCTTGAGCTCACGAATACGCATTGGATTTTCGATCGTACCCGTTGCCATTTGGAAACGCAGATCGAAGAGTTCTTTCTTTGCGGACTCGATCTCGCGAACTAGCTCCTCGCTTTTCATATCTCTAATTTCTTTAATATTCATTAGACCCTCTCCCCTTTCTTGATAAACTTACATTTTACGGGAAGTTTGTGTGAGGCAAGGCGGAAAGCTTCACGAGCGATCTCTTCACTTACACCACCGATCTCAAACATGACGCGGCCTTTTTGGACGACGGCGACCCAACCCTCAGGAGCACCTTTACCAGAACCCATACGGACTTCTAGCGGTTTTTTAGTGATTGCAAGATGAGGGAAGATCTTGATCCAGACATTACCACCACGGTTCATGTAACGTGTCATGGCAACACGGGCAGCCTCGATCTGACGGTTTGAGATATAGGAGCCCTCCATCGCTACCAAGCCATATTCGCCAAAGGCGACATCACGGCCAGCCTTGGCCTTACCTTCATAGCTTAAGCGATGAGGACGACGATATTTTGTACGATTAGGCATTAACATGATTAATTACCTCCATTCTCGCTAACTTCAGGCTTTGAAGCTTCTGCTTGAGCACTTGCTTCGTTAGAAACTGGAGCGTTAGCTTTTGCTGGGCGCTCGTTTCTGCCCTTGCCCTGACGGTTAAAGGGACGCTTGCCGAAACGGTTGTTGCGATCGCCCTTTGGTCTTTCTGGTTCTTTGACCATTTCACCTGGCAGGACCTCACCGCGGCAGATCCAAACTTTAACGCCAAGTTTACCATATGCGGTCGTTGCTTCTTCGTGTGCATAGTCGATATCACTTCTTAAGGTATGTAAAGGTGTGACGCCTTCGCTATAGCCTTCGGTTCTGGCGATATCAGCACCGCCTAAACGGCCGCCGACCGCAGTCTTGATACCCTTAGCTCCAGCGCGCATCGTCGCTTGGATCGCTCTTTTTTGCGAAGTACGGAAAGATTGACGATCTTCAAGCATCTTGGCGATCTTCATCGCTACTAAACGGGCATCTAATTCCGGATTGGCAACTTCAACGATCTTGATATTGATCGACTTGCCAGTCATCTTTTCAAGTTGTTTCTTTAATTCATTGATCTTGGCACCATCTTGTCCGACATACATACCAGGACGAGCCGTACGAATGATGACTTCGACATGATTCTTGGAACGTTCGATCTCAATGCGGGAGATAAGGCATTCTCTAGCATCCTTATCGATCAATTTACGGATCTTGATATCTTCTTGCAGAAGGCTACCGTAATCTTTTTCGGCATACCAACGTGATTCCCAATCACGAATGACACCGATTCTTAATCCTACTGGACTTACTTTCTGACCCATCGATTGACCTCCTAACGTTCATCAACCACAACGGTAATGTGGCTGGTTCTTTTTAAGATGCTGTGCGCACGACCCTTTGATACAGGTCTGAAACGCTTTAATGTAACACCTTCATTGGCGTAGCACGCCTTAACATATAATTTATCTTCATCCATTTGATGATTGTGTGTAGCATTCGCCATCGCTGATTTAACGACCTTGTAGACCGCTTCGCTAGCGTGATTTGGCGTAAACTTGAGGATCGCTAAGGCTTCCTTAGCATCCTTTCCACGAACTAGGTCTAAAACCAAGCGAACTTTGCGTGGGGCGATGCGCACGGTCTTTGCTGTTGACTTAACTTCCATGTCTTCCTCCTACGCTTTCTTGTCGCTACCATGACCGCCAAATTTGCGGGTAGGGACAAATTCACCTAATTTATGTCCGACCATATCTTCGGTTACATAAACTGGTACATGTTCTTTACCATTGTGGACCGCGAAGGTATGTTCAACGAACTCCGGGAAGATCGTCGAGCGACGAGACCAAGTTTTGATGACTTCTTTTTTATTGGCGGCATTCAGCGCTTGCACTTTTTTCATTAAGTGCTCATCACAGAATGGACCTTTTTTTAAACTTCTACTCATGCAACTTCCTTTCCCTTCTATTTAGCGTTCCTACGACGAACGATGAGCTTATCAGATGCGTTCTTCGTCTTGCGCGTCTTAACACCAAGAGCTTTCTTGCCCCATGGCGTCATTGGCGATTTACGTCCGATCGGTGAGCGACCTTCACCACCACCATGCGGGTGATCGACTGGGTTCATGACCGAACCGCGGACTGTAGGTCTGACTCCTAACCAGCGAGTACGTCCGGCCTTACCAAGATTGATAAGACTATAATCTTCGTTACCAACTACGCCAACTGTCGCGCGGCAATTGCCAAGTATACGGCGAACTTCGCCCGAGGCAAGACGTAAGGTAACATACTTATCTTCAACACCTAAGATCTGGGCACTGACACCAGCTGCTCTAGCGAGCTGACCACCCTTGCCTGGCTTTAATTCGATGTTGTGTACGATCGTACCTTCAGGCATATTGCGCATCTCTAAGGCATTGCCGACTTTGATATCGGCGTGAGGACCAGAGATGACGCTCATGCCGACCCCTAAGCCCTTAGGCGCTAAGATGTAGCGCTTTTCACCATCAGCGTAGTGCAGAAGGGCAATATTGGCATTGCGGTTTGGATCGTATTCGATCGCAGCGACCTTAGCTGGAATATCGTCTTTATTACGTTTGAAGTCGATGATTCGATATAGTTGCTTGTGGCCACCGCCGTGATGACGGACGGTAATACGTCCTGTATTGTTGCGGCCCCCAGATTTTGAGAAGCTGACGGTCAAGCTCTTTTCAGGAGCTTTTTTGGTGATCTCTTCAAAGGTCAGACCAGTCATTCCTCTGCGGCCGGGAGTTGTTGGCTTATATTTTTTGATTGCCATTTGAACTTATTTCCTCCTATGCAGTTTATCCGGAATTAGCATTTATCTTCCGTTAATTGTTAAGCTTATTTATCGCCTAAGATATCGATCTTGTAGCCTTCTTTTAATTTGATGTAGGCTTTGCGGATCGCTTTTGTATGCGATTCATTACGATATCTTCCGATATATCTTGTCTTAGGCTTTGAATTGAGGATGTTGACCTTTTCGACCTTGACATTGAAGATCTCCTCGATGGCCTTTTTGACATGCGTCTTATTGGTGCCTTTAGCAACCTCGAAGACGACTGTGTTATCGTTTTCTTGAGTCTTTAAGCTCTTTTCTGTAACGATGGGTCGAATGATTACATCATGTGCGTTAGTCATTAGCTAATACCTCCTCGACCTTCTTAGCAGCAGCCTTTGTCATAACGAGCTTATCAGCATCTAAGACATCATAGACATTGACACCCTGAGCCATGACGACAGCTACATTTGGCAGATTGCGCATTGATAGATATGCGTTGTTGAAGTCTTCGTTTTCTTCGACCACAAATAAGGTCTTGCGGTCAAAATTGAAGGCTTCCATGACTTTAACGAAATTCTTGGTCTTGACTTCGTCCATGTGAAGCGAATCCAAGATAACGAGGTTTTCGTTTTGACCCTTTAAAGATAAGGCACTGCGTAAAGCCAAACGACGGACCTTACGATTTAAACGGAAACCATATTTGCGAGGTGTTGGACCAAAGGGGATCCCGCCGCCTCTGAATTGTGTTGCTCTGATCGAACCTTGACGCGCATTACCTGTACCCTTTTGGGAATATGGCTTTTTGCCGCCGCCTCCAACTTCCGAGCGCGATTTGGTATCATGCGTACCTTGACGCCAAGAAGCACGTTGTTTTAAGACGGCATCAAACAGAGCTTGCTTATTAGCTTCAGTGTTATAGACGCGATCATTAAGTTCGATATCGCCGACCACTTTAGCACTTAAATCATATACATCAAACTTTGCCATTGATCTATGCTTCCTCCTGTCCTAATAAGACTTTAGCTGGAACCTTTTTAACGCGCTTAACAGTGGTCTTGACTAAGACTAAGCCACGCTTTGGTCCAGGGACATTTCCCTTGATCAGCATGTAGTTCTTTTCAGCATCAACTTTGATAACTTCAAGATTTTGGTTAGTTGTCGTATAGACACCTTCATGACCAGCCATCATCGTACCTTTTTCGATACGTCCGTTGTTACGACCAGTCGTAGCTAGAGAACCGATATGGCGGATGTTCTTACTACCACCATGGCTTCTGGGACCTTGATGTGCGTTATTGCGCACGATCGTGCCCATGTATCCTTTACCTTTAGAGGTGCCCGTTACATCAACGATGTCACCAGCGGAAAAGATATCGACTTTAACAAGATCGCCAACATTTAAGTTCATAAGCTCATCAGCCTTAACTTCTCTTAAGAAGCGCTTGGGAGCAGTGTTAGCTTTCTTGGCGTGATTTACTAGAGCTCTTGTCGTTCTTGATTCTTTGACATCCTCAAGACCTAACTGTAAAGCTTCATAGCCATCACTTTCTTGGGTTTTCTTTTGGACGACCACATTTGGTTCGCACTCAACAACTGTAACTGGAATCAAGTTACCGTCATTGGTGAAGACCTGGGTCATACCTAACTTTCTGCCAAGTATTCCTTTCATAATGTCACCTTTCTAATCCTATAACTTAATTTCAATATCGACACCGCTTGGTAGCTCCAGACGACTTAAGGCATCGATCGTCTTAGCACTTGGACCAACGATTTCGATCAAACGCTTGTGCGTTCTCATTTCAAACTGTTCACGTGAATCTTTGTACTTGTGGACAGCTCTTAAGATCGTCACGACTTGTTTCTCTGTTGGTAATGGAACAGGTCCGATGACTTTCTTTGCACCAGTATCTTCAGCAGCCTTCACGATCTTTTCGCTAGCGGCATCTAAAGAACGATGTTCGTAAGCTTTTAATTTAATTCTTACGTTATTTTTTGCCATGAAATTTTCCTCCTTCTTTCACTTATCGAATTGCTTCGATCACTCGCTACATGTGAATTACCTGGTTATCACACGGTACACAGGTTTCCGTGTGCCAGCAACCTCCCATATCAACACGAGGGCTTTAATATCATACTCCAAAGCCTTAATAAGATGCAAGCTTTTTTTAAATAAAATTTGCAAAAAACGCCCTATTATCCGTCAAATACACCATCACTCAGATCAACGGTTATAGGTGTTTCGTATATTCATGCGCTTAACGATCAGTATTAGCCTGCTTTTTGCCTATATTATCCTTATATATATAATATGGTTAATTTGTTATCAATGGCAGCAAATAAAGCCATACCTATATCATTACATTATCTTTTTCGCAAAACCAAAAAGGTTCTTAAGCGTTTTAGCAGATAAAATAGTTTGCGTGCTTTCAAAAGTTTTTACTGATTTTAAGTAAAAACTTCTGTTTTATAAAACTTTTTACTTATTTTAAGTAAAAACTTTTTATATTATGACCGATTCACCTAAGTATTTATTTTTTAATTGAATGTACTTAACCAAAAAAGCCACTTGTTGTTTAAGAGAGATCCTAAAAAGATACAATAATAATGTATGGATATTAGTGACCTGGGCTTAATTATCAAAAGATTCTTTAAAAGATACTGGCACCGCATCTTTCGAAAACCCTTATATGACAAAAGACAACTGGCGATCTTTAAGGCAGCCAAAAGCGGTGACATCATTTTCTGTGAAATGCCCTATAGTGACCAGTTGCTCTTTAAAATCAAGAAAGGGCATCGCCAAAGACCCTATGTCATTGTCAAAAAAGACCAAAATTATCTTTGGGGCTATGCCTGCACCACCCATCCCAACAAACGCTTGCCCCGTACCAAGGTCGCTAAGATCATATATCAAAAAAGAAAAATCGACTCTTATGTGATCTTAAATGAAATCTATGCTATTCCAATCCATAAGATCCTAAACCCCTATGATGAACTGAGCGAAAGTTCGAAAGTCGCCATCGATCGTTTGATTATTATGAATCAAAATCATCGAAATAAGGGCAATCTTTTGACCTTTAAGATGGATATCAACCTGCAAAAAGGCGATATCATCCTGTATCATCAAAGCTATTGGCTCTTTTACAGCGAAAACAAGGACGGAATCTTTGCCTACCGCCTTAGCAATAATGACGCCGATGGCTATACGAAATTAGATCTTAAGGATACTTTTTGGAATTATATCGACCTGCGCCAAAAATATTTCCTTGATACAGCCAACTATCAAATGCTCTACTCTTTCTTTAATGCGGCAGAGCTAAAAGAGATCGAAGAAAAAATAGCGCTGTTGCGCCATAAAAAGAAAAATAAAAAAAGAAATGAACGCAATAAAAATAAGGACTACAAATTAGACTATGAGAGCGGTTCGATCTTTGAGAATTTCTGGCAGGGAGTGCATTACATTTATCTTTTCTCGCGCAAGGGAAATTCGTATATTGTAAACCTTGAAGATATCGAAGAAGATAATTTCGCTTTGCATAAACGCGATCTTTCTCAGTTCAAG
>CALVCF010000042.1 GCA_944325935.1 uncultured Erysipelotrichaceae bacterium
CGTCCCGACAGAGGAAGATATGACCGAAACACAAATCAGAGATGTCAATGACCGCCCTATTTTGCGGGCAGCCATTGAAGCGAAAGCCGATGTGTTGCTGACCGGCGATAAGGATTTCTTAGAGTCCAGCGTGAAAAATCCGGCAATTATGACACCGGCAGAGTTTTTGAATACCTAACTGACACAAGGACAGCGGGCCGAGAGTGAAAAGCTCCCGGCCCGCTGTGTTTACATCTGCTGTATCTCGTTTTTGAGCATACGCTTGATTTTGTCGCTCATGGTTTCAGTACTGGTATCGCTGAAATAGACGCGCACCTTGTAGGTGGTCTTGCCGATTTTCTTTACCAGCGTGGGGGCGTCCTCCGGCGCTCTGGCCGGAGTGGTGTCTGCGGTCTGCATGGTACGGGTTTCTTCGCTCATGGACAAGGTTTTTTTCTACAAACTCGTTGAGCATGGTATTTGTCAGCGTGTCAAAATTCTCATACTTGTCAATCAGGGCGATAAAATTCTCCGCAGATTTCCGGCCCTGCTCATAGCCGGTAACAGCCTTTTCCAGTTCCCCGACCCGCTTTTGGGCGGCGGCCAGCCGTTTCCGCTTCTTGGATATATCGGCGGTCTGCTCTTACTGAATGTCTGTGACTACAATTTCTTTACCGTTTTCCTTAGCGTTTTCATAATGCAAGAATATAGTTACATCTAGTTTGATTGTATCTTATACCATCTATACCAACTGCTGCTCTGTCATATTTGACGCAAAATGCAACTTTCCTTTGTCAAAATTATTCAAAGCGATGATTTCATTTTTTCGTCTATAACGATTTCTTTTAGTTCAAGCGTTTCACTTTCACAAATAATATAATGATGCTCTCTTGCGCTTTGATTGACTGGAGTTTAACCGACTGATTTGATCTTTTCTTTTTTAGGATTTTGAATCGGCTGGTGCAATAAATATGCGTATGGAAAAAAAAGAGTTCGATAAACTTATCAAGACGCTAGAAGATGGCATCAAGGACATCTTTCAAAGCGCCAACTACAAGCGCTACCTTGACATGATGCTGCAATACCCCTACAGCATCAACAACACCATCCTCATCTTTAAACAGTGCCCTGAGGCTACTTTAGTCAAAAGCTTCAAGGCTTGGAACAAGTTGGGAGTCAATATTAAAAAGGGCGCTAGGGCGATCAGGATATTGTGCCCGGTCAAATATCAATATGAACCAGACGAAGATGAGGAAGATCCCTTGATCAAAGAATTCCTGCGCTTTAAAGTCGGCTATGTCTTTGATGTCTCGCAAACATCACAAAAGGAAGCGCCTCATCTTGTGCAAAATCTTACACAGGACTCATGCACCATCGCTTCGATCATCAAGCGGATCTTGGATCATGAAGACGATATCATCTTAGAAGATGAAACTTTAAATGATAAGGTCAACGGCTATCTGAGCTTAGAAGACGGTCTCATTCATATCAAAAAAGGTCTTAGCGACCTGCAATGTCTTAAGACCCTCTTGCATGAAAAAACGCACCAATTGCTGCATGATAAAAACTATGATCTGCGCCTAGCCGAGATCGAAGCCGAATCGGTCGCCTATCTCCTTTTGAAAAAGATCGGCTTTGATTCGAGCTCTTATTCCTTTAACTATGTCGCAGCGTATCTTGATGAATATGATACCCGTCTTTTAAAAGCGGCCCTTGTCAATATCAAACAGGCCTTTGAAAAGCTCAGTCCTTGGCTTGAGAGCTATCTTGAATGAGCTCAAGGTAGTAATTGTACAAATAGCGATCATTGCCCTCTTTGTCAAGCTTGGGTTCAAGGCGTTCATACTCTGTTAAGAATTGTTCTTTAAAGTTGTGCCGTCTTAAAAAATCAAGATAGGAGCGTGTTTTATGATAGATGCTTTTCTCATAATAGTTATTTTTAAAATAGCGCTCTGCCATCTTTTCTTCGCATAAATCAAAATACAGCACCGTGACCGCTTCTACTTTCTCGTTATGCCAGTTACAATAACAGTAATTCATATATTCGCGCGTATTCTTGATAAGGTAGAGATCCTTATCATAAGAGGCATCGATCGCTTCGATCAGCATTTCTTTTGTATCGATCGTCGGCATTTTATGACTTAAGACATAACTAAGATTGGCTGAATCATCGCGATCTACATTGATCAAAGCGACCAGGAGCTCGAGATTCTGTTTGGTGAAACCGCTTTTTAAAACGCGCTCAACGATCAGGGCATAGTATTCTTCTTGCGCTACCCCGCAAGCCTTAAAGGTATTCCAGGTAGTAAAGACCAATTCCCTTGTGCCTTTGCTTAAGACCTTAAAGAGATCGGCTAAACGGTCGATCTCCTCGTTATGAGCGGCAAAGAGCTTGTAATAATGCCTGACAAGGCTACGCCATTTTTGTCTTTCGCTTTTAGCGACGATGCGGTTGGGCGAGGCATAATAACCCGCCTTGGCTAAGGCAATAAAACGGTCATAGCGAGCGCACTCTTCTTCATAAGGCAGACTTTCTTTTTCAAAAGCGATCTTCTTATGGGCGTTGATGTCCTTGAGATATTCATCCACACTCTCTTTTTTGGTCTTAGGCACTTGTTTGTATAGCTCAACAACGATCCCTTCAAGTTCCTTTTTGTTGTATTTCTCAATTGTCGCCCGGACTTCTTTTACTAACATGCCTTTATTTTACATCTTCTTCATTTAAGATCCGCATAAATTCTTCGCCGCTGATCGTTTCCTTTTCATAGAGGTATTTAGCGATCGCGTCGAGTTTAGTCTTATTTTCTTCCAAGATCTTAAAAGCTTTGGCATATTCATCATCAATGAGCTTTACGACCGCTTCATCGATCTTCGTTTGGGTTTCACTCGAGCAAGCCAGACTGGCGTCGCCGCCCAGATATTGATTATTGACATTTTCTAAGGCTACCATTCCGAAGTCTTCAGACATGCCATATTGGGTGATCATTGCCCTGGCTAGTTTAGTTGCCTGGGCAATATCGTTTGAGGCGCCAGTTGAGATCGTTTTAAAGATGAGCTCTTCGGCACATCTTCCACCACATAAAGTGGCGATCTTATTCTCTAATTCCTCTTTTGTATATAAATAATGATCGCCTTCGTCGACCTGCATCGTATAGCCTAAGGCACCTGAGGTTCGCGGAACGATCGTGATCTTGGTGACGGGGGCGCTGTGGCTTTGCATTGCCGCCACCAGGGCGTGGCCGACCTCATGATATGCTACGACGAGTTTCTCATGGTCAGTCAAGATCGCATTCTTCTTTTGATAGCCAGCGATGACAACTTCGATGCTTTCTTCAAAATCGCTTTGGTTAGCTTCCTTGCGTCCCTGTCTGATCGCTCTTAAGGCCGCTTCATTGACGATATTGGCAAGTTCGGCTCCTGACGCTCCAGAAGCCATCCGGGCAATCTTTAAAAAATCAATTCCTTTAGCGTGTCTGATCTTTTGCGCGTGGACTTCTAAGATCTCTTTGCGCCCTTCTAAGTCAGGCAATTCAACCGGAACTCGGCGATCAAAACGGCCGGGCCTTAAAAGAGCTGGGTCTAGCGAATCAGGGCGGTTGGTCGCCGCTAAGATAACAACGCCCGTATTGTCTTCAAAACCATCCATCTCCGTTAAGAGCTGATTGAGCGTCTGTTCTCTTTCATCATTGCCCCCAATACGGCCATCTCTTCTTTGACCGATCGCATCGATCTCATCGATAAAGACGATACAAGGCGCCTTCTCTTTGGCTTGTTTAAAAAGATCACGGACTTTGGAAGCACCCATTCCCACAAACATCTCCACAACAATATAGGCAAGGGAGCTTCCACCTTTTAAGGTGTGAAGAGGAATTGCCTTTTTTATATATTAGTAGTTTAAATATGTTATAATTATTTATATAGATAAGGATGGATATACTAAATTATGGAAATTCAAAATAAAAGTAAGAAATACTATTCATCAGCTCATCTTGTATATAGTTGTCAATACCATGTGATCTTTTGTCCAAAATACAGAAGAAAAATATTAAAAGATGGTA
>CALVCF010000043.1 GCA_944325935.1 uncultured Erysipelotrichaceae bacterium
AACTAATGATCAATATCTTAGTAGCGACGCACGGGCCTTTGGCTGATGCCTTAAAGGAGAGTGCCAGAATGTTTTTCGGCGATACTGCCGATCGCATCACAAGCGTCGGGCTTAAAAGCGAAGAGGGGATCGAAGAATATAAAAGGCGGGTCGCTCAAGCCATCATCGATCATTACGAGGATGATGGAATGCTGATCTTTGTCGATATTTTTGCCGGGACGCCATTCAATACCGTAGCGATGGTCATGGATGAGCTCAAAGATGACTACCCTCATCTTGAGTGTTTCTCTGGTGTGAATCTCGTTTTGTTGATGGAAGCCTTAGGCATGATCGATAATACCGATCTCAAAGCGCTCAGCGAACATATCGAAGAGATGATCCCGACCGCGATCGTCAATGTCAGAAAAGCTTTAGAAATGTAAAATAATAAAAGTTCAAGAGAAGAGGAACTATCACTTGATTTTATGATCATTTGATAGTTCTTTTTTATGCGCAGCAAAATAAATGTGCTAAGATAAGATCATGAAAAGCAAGCGTAAAAAATACTTAATTATCAGCGTTATAATCCTGGTCTTGGTCGTATCAATGGTCTTATTAGGTCTGTATCTTGATCAAAGACACAAAGACGAGCTATACGAAGCCATGAAAATTAATTTTGTTGAAGAGCGCGATATTGAATACGGCAGCGCTCTTAAAACAGAAGAACTGGTTCTTAGTCATGAAGGTGGTGCGTTAAGTTTTGATAAGGAACTCGATCCTTTTACCCTTGGCGGGCAAGATATTACCTTCACTTTAGAAAAGGAAGGCGTCAAGCGCAGTTTTGTATTAAATGTTGCGGTCGCTGATACAAAAGGACCGGTGATCGCTTTGAAATCTGATCAGCTGGAACTAGATAACGGTGCGGATTTTGACGCATTGGCTAATGTTGAAAGTGTCAGTGATCCCGTCGATGGAAAACTGGAACCGTATCCCGACAATAAAGTCAGCGAGGCCGCGGGCTATTATTATGAAAGCGATGTCGATGTAAATAAGGCAGGCACCTACGAAGTCAAAATACACGCCTTCGATAAGAATCAAAATGAGACAAGCAGTACTTATCAGGTCATCGTTAAAGCCAAGGTGATTCCAAGTACCGGTCCCAGCATTAATTATGGAGCTAGCGGCGGCTATGGTAGTCTAGGTCCAGAAGATGTCACGTCACCTACTTATATCAACGGTATTCTTTTAGTAAATAAGACACATCCGCTACCTGTTAATTATGGAAACGGTCTTGACAATACAGCTTTAAATGCCTTTTACGCCTTACAAGCTGGAGCTAAAGAGGCGGGATTTAATATACCGATAATCAGCGGCTTCCGTTCCTATTCACTTCAAAAAGATCTCTATAACCGCTATGTAGCTCGCGATGGCCAAGCCTTGGCCGATACTTATTCGGCACGCCCTGGTCATTCTGAACATCAAACCGGGCTTGCATTAGATGTAGGAGCTTTAGATAATAATTACGGCAATACTAATGCCGGGAAATGGCTGAATGCAAATTGTGCTCAATATGGTTTTATCTTGCGTTATCCCAAGGGCAAGGAGCATATTACCGGTTATCAATATGAGCCTTGGCATATCCGTTATGTTGGAAAAGACGTGGCTGTTGCGATCATGGGAAGCGGGCTCACTTTAGAAGAGTATCTTGGCGCAGCTTAAGAAGATATTTCAAAGCGAAACCCAAGTGGTGCTTTTGTGCTATACTTTAAATTATGAATAAGGATGTTGCCACTAAAAGAAGAGAAGAGATCCTGTCCGCTTGTGAAAACTTATACCAAAGCCAGGGTCTCAATGGTTTAAATATCAAAAGACTAGCCTCTTTAACAAGCCTGTCGCGTCCTTCGATCTATGTCTATTTTAAGACGAAGGAAGAGATCCTTTTGGCGCTCTTGTTAAGAGAATATGAAAAATTGAATGCCGATCTTTTAAAGATCAAAAAAGGTAGCAGCAAAGAGGATCTAGCCGCAAGCCTGGCCAAGGTTTTAGCTAGGCGTGAGCTCTTGTGGCGCATCGTTAATATGAATCTTTCCGAGATCGAAGAAAATGCGACGCTGGAGCGTTTGGCTAAGCTTAAGACGATCTTTGCTAGAACAGTTTCGATCTTGGTAAAGATTTTGGAAGGCAGTTATGCCAGGCTGACAGAAGATGAAGCAAGAGCTTACGCTTTGGACCTCATAACCTTTCTTTTTGGGGCCTATCCTTTTGTACATCACAGTCAGAAACAATTAGCGGCGATGCAAATGGCGCAGGTCCATTTTGCGGATGTGTCGTTTGAGGAGCTCAGTTACCGCTTCTTATTGCGCCTGTTACCATCAGCTTAGAGTTATTCTAGGCTTTTGTCTTATATTTGAAGGAAGTTTTATGAAATATCTATCCGAGCTTAAAAAAGATGCCCAGATCAGTGAAGATGTCTTAATCAAGGGCCTTAAGATCAATTCCAAAGAGATCGAAAAGGGCGATGCTTTTTTTTGCATCAAGGGCGTTGGCGCTGATCGCCATGATTTTATCGAAGATGCTCTTGATCGCGGGGCCATCGCCTTGATCGTCGATCATCAGGTCGATTTTGCAGTACCTCAAATGATCGTCGAAGACACTAATGCCTGCCTAGATGAGCTTTATGCCAATTTTTACGATCATCCCGAAAAGAAGTTAAAACTTTTGGGGCTTACTGGGACAGATGGGAAGACCTCGGCAGCTACGATCACTGCTGAACTGTTAGGCGAAAAATGTGCCTATATCGGCACCAATGGAGTATCTTTTAAGGGAAGGCATCTCTTGACTAATAATACTACGCCAGGTCAAGATGAGCTTTATAAATATTTTGCCATGTTTTGTGAAGAAGGGATTGAATATGTGGCGATGGAAACCAGCTCGGAAGCCTTTTTTCAGAGGCAGGCTCAAAGGGATGAGCTTTTATCGATCGGCCATTTCCAATATTACTTCGGAACACTTGAACGTGCACAAGACCTTAGAGAATTATGTCGATTGCAAGATGCAGCTTCTGCGCCAGACGAGTGCTTATGCGATCTTAAATCGCGACGATAAGCATTTTAAGGAAGCCTTAGATAACGCGAAAGCGCCTTTGACCTACGGCTCAAGTGCCGATTGCGATCTCTATATCAAAGCTTACAAGTGTTCACCTTTTAATACGGCGATCACCTATGTATATAAGAATAAAGAATATGAAGTGATATCACCCTTGTTAGGGGCTTTTAATGTCTATAATCTAGCGGAGGCCCTTCTTTTGGTTTTAAGTATGGGCCTAGATATAGACGAGGTTTTAAAAAAAGTCAAGGACCTAAAGATCAAGGGAAGAATGGAGACGATCGATCTTGGCCAAGACTTTTATTGCCTTGTCGATTACGCTCATACACCTAATGCCGTCTATAATGTCTTAAGCTTTGTCAAAAGCTTAGATGTCGCTAAGATCATTGTCGTCATCGGGCAGGCTGGAGGACGGGATCCCTATAAGAGAAAAGAAGTGGGACGGATCGTCAACGAACTGGCCGATCATGTGATCTTTACAGCCGACGATCCCCGCTTCGAAGATGTTGACAAGATCATCGATATGATGTGTGAGGATATCGAGGATCTAAAGAAGTGCGAAAGAGAGATCGATCGAGATGCGGCGATCGAAAAGGCTGTTATGATGGCGCAAAAGAATGATATTGTGTGCCTGCTTGGCAAGGGCAGCGATGAATTCATCAAGATAAAAGATCAAAAAGTAATCCAAAATGATGTCAAGACTGCAGAAAAAATAATCAAAAAACGCTTGTCAGATAAAAAGAAATAGTCTACAATAATTTACGCATTTATATACCAAAGACAGCAACGGCCCCATGGCTTAATCAGGTTGCCGAGGTTAAATCAAGAATGTTTGATTTTTTATGACCTGAGTCTTTGGCTCGGGTTTTGTGTATATTCATGCTAGAAAGAGGAAATATGAATCAAGCTGTACTTAAAGAAAAAGAAGCCCTTGTTCAAACGATCGCTGAACAGATCAAAGGATCAGCTTCCAGTGTAGTTGTCGAGTATCGTGGCTTAAGTGTAGCTGAAGTCAACGAATTGCGCCGTAATTTGCGCAAGGAAGAAGTTGAGTTCAAGGTCTACAAGAATTCGATGGTTCAAAGAGCAGTTGATGAATTAGGTTTTGAAGATATCAAATCTTTCTTGACTGGTCCTAATGCGATCGCATTCTCCAAAGATGCCACTGCACCAGCCCGTATCTTGAATGATTTCGCCAAGAAGCATCAGGCTTTGGTTTTAAAAAGCGGTATCGTAGAAGGCAAGGTCGTCGATCTTAACACGATCAAAGAGTTGGCTTCATTACCAAACAAAGAAGGTATGTTGTCGATGTTCTTATCATGTCTGCAATCGCCGGTCCGCTCTTTCGCTTTAGCAGTCAAAGCTGTAGCGGAAGCTAAAGAAAACGGTGAGACAAAGATAAGTGAAGAAGTAGAAACAAAGGCGGAAGAAGTCGCCACCCAAGCATAGCTATAATTAGGAGGAAATGAAAATGGCTAAAATTACACATGATGATATCTTAGCTTACTTAGAGGAAGCTACAATTCTTGAACTTAACGATCTAGTCAAAGCGATCGAAGATAAATTCGGCGTAACAGCTGCAGCCCCAGTTGCAGTTGCGGCTGCTGCAGCACCAGTTGAAGACGCTGCTCCAACAACTGTTTCTGTCATCTTAAAAGATGTTGGTGCATCTAAAGTCGGTGTCATTAAGGTTGTCCGTGAAATCACTGGCTTAGGCTTAGTCGAAGCTAAGGGCTTAGTTGATAAGGCACCAAGCCCCATTAAGGAAAACATTTCAAGCGACGAAGCCGAAGAAATCAAAAAGAAACTCACCGATGCCGGTGCTACTGTTGAAGTTAAATAAGTTTCTTAATGTCTCATTATTATACGAATGATCAAAACTTGCCCTCAAAAGAAGTGAGCTTTGAATACTTTTATGAGGGCGAAAGATTCGTATTTTATACAGATTATGGCGTTTTTTCTAAAACGCAAGTTGATTACGGTACATATTTATTAATTAATGAAGTGCGAAAACATAGCTTGGGATCAAGCGTTTTAGATCTTGGATGTGGATATGGCGTGATAGGAATAATTCTCTCACGCCTTTCGCCAACTATAAGTAATATGGTTATGGTGGACGTCAACAAAAGGGCTCTTAGCCTTGCGAAAAAGAATTGCGACACCAACAAGGTCAAGGCCAAGATCGTCCTGAGTGATGATATCCGGACATTAAAAGATAAATTTACAAGCGTAATCTTAAATCCGCCGATCAGAGCGGGGAAACAGGTTATTTTCGCACTCTATCAAAAAGCGCGCGATGTTTTGGACGACGGTGGCAGTCTATTTATTGTCATCCAGAAAAAACATGGCGCAGCATCAACTGAAAAAGAGTTAAAGAACTTATTTAATGAAGTGCGAGTCCTTGACAAAGTCAATGGCCATTGGCTCTTCGAGGCACGAAAGTAATAAATATCCAAAATTGAAAGGACGGCGCATATATGACAGAAAAACAAACTTATCATACGGTCAAGAATGCTCGCCATACAACTCGGCGCGACTATTCTAAGGTCAGCGGTAAACTGGAGTTGCCTAATCTTGTCGAGATTCAGACCGATTCTTTCAAATGGTTCATCGAAGAGGGGATCAAAGAAGTTTTTGAAGACATCTATCCGATCTCTAACTACAGCGGCAATATCCGCTTGAAGTATCTCAGTTACGAATTTGGCGAGCCTAAATATGATGTCCAAGAATCAAAGTATCGCGTAGTAAATTATGCTGCGCCTTTAAGAGCGAAGATGGAGCTTGAGATCATCAACGAAGAAACCGGGGAACTCTTTACTAAAAATGAAGAAGTCTTTTTAGGCGACTTCCCAATGATGACGCCCACCGGTACCTTTATCATCAATGGTGCAGAAAGAGTTATCGTCTCGCAGATCGTCAGATCACCAGGTGCATATTTTGACATTACTAACGATGAAAAGACGAACCGCGAGGTCTATGACCATGAATTGATCCCAGCCCGCGGCACCTGGCTTGAAATCTTGACCGATGAAAAGAAGACGGCCAATGGACGCTTGCTCAATATGTCGGTCGACCGCAAGCGCAAGATCTTATCGACTATTCTCTATAAGGCGATCGGTCTATCCCTTAATCTTGAAAAAGGTGAAGATGCCTTTGAAGTTGAGGGGATGAAGAAATTCTTAAAGGCCCTGGGTCTAAAGGTCTATGATGAACTCATCAGTGAAAGCGACAAGGAATTCACCAGTTCCTATCAGGCTTTATATACTTCCTTGTTTGGACCATATGAAGAACTTGTCAATACTTTAGCGAATGATAAGATCAAAACCGGCAATGAGTCTTTGATCGCCATGTATGAAAACCAGAAGTCGGATGAAGTAGCGACGATGGATGGGGCGATCAACCTCATGAACGCGAAATTCTTTGATTATAAAAAATATGATCTGACTAAGGCTGGACGCTATAAATTAGGTAAGAAACTCAATGTGATCGACCGTATGGAAGGTCATGTCCTAGTAGATGATGTCTTAGATACTGATGGTAATATCATCTATCCAGCCGGCACGCTCATCACTAAAAAGGAGCGCAATGTCTTAAGAGAGAAACTGACTAAGGGCATGCATATGAGAGCCTTCCCTTTCAATGCGCGTTTCGCTCATCCCGACAGCATGGTCGTCGATGTCAAAGAATATCACTTAGCTTTAGTCGGCCGGATCTTAGCTCATGATGTCGATCTTGAAGACCTCTACCTTGAAGTCGGAACGATCTTGACGGATAAAGATGTTCAAGATCTTCTAGACAAGCATGTCGAAAAGATCGCTATCTATACTTCGCTGGTCGCTACAAAAGTCGATCTTGATAAGGACAATCTCAGAGCGGTCTTAAATTATGGCCAACGCCTTTATGTCTTGGGACGTTTATGCGTAGACGGTCATGATCTCATGGATGAAGAAGAGTTATTTATTCCGCGTTTCATCCCTGATACCGATACTTATACCTTGACTTTTGATCGTGAAGATAAACTGATGGAGCTTTTGCAAAAAGGGACTAAGGCTGAGGCTTGGCTTGTTGGTAACGCCTGCCAAGTCGTCGATGTCTATGTTTCAAAAGAAGACAAACATCAGGTTCACTTAGTCGGTATCGATCCTTTAAATAAGAAAAAATGCATAACGATGTCGGATATGATTGCTTTTATGAGCTATTCGCTATCGCTTTTAGACGGCGTTGGTTCAACTGACGATATCGATATGTTGGGTAATCGCCGTATCAGAACGGTCGGCGAGCTCATCCAAAATCAATTCCGGATCGGTCTGAGCAGGATGGAGAAAGCGGTCAAAGAAAAGATGTCGATCGTCGATATCGAAACGGCGACCCCGAAGACCTTGACTAACATCCGCCCCTTATCCGGCGCGATCAAAGAGTTCTTCTCGTCCTCGCAATTATCACAGTTCATGGACCAGCAAAATCCGCTGGCTGAGCTTACCAACAAGCGTCGTATCAGTGCTTTAGGTCCTGGAGGTCTGACAAGAGAAAGAGCAGGCTTTGAAGTACGTGACGTTCATAACTCACACTATGGCCGTATTTGTCCGATCGAGACCCCTGAAGGTCAAAACATCGGTCTGATCTCTTACTTGACCTCTTATGCCAAGGTCAATGAATACGGTTTTATCGAAACACCTTACCGTAAGGTCTTAAGCGATGGGACTGTTACAGAAGATTATATCTATTTAGCAGCTGATGAAGAGGCTGATTACATCATCGCTCAAGCCAACGAAGTTATCGATGGCAAGATCGTTCATGATCAGGTCGTCGCTCGTAAAGCGGGTGAGACCATTATGGCGGATCGCAAGGATGTCGAATTGGCTGACGTTTCGCCAAAACAGATCGTCTCGATTGCAGCCGCCTGTATCCCCTTCCTTGAAAACGACGATGCCTCGCGTGCGCTTATGGGTGCCAACATGCAGCGTCAGGCTGTTCCGCTTTTAGATCCCCATTCGCCCTTTGTCGGCACGGGTATCGAAGCCAAGATCGCTAAAGACTCGGGCAGCGGCATTGTTTCTAAAGATGATGGTGTTGTCTCCTATGTCGATTCATCAAAGGTCGTCATCACTAATGATGAGGGCGATCACGAATATCAATTAGAGAAGTTCCGCCGTTCTAACGCCGGTACTTGCATCAATCATAAGCCGATCGTCACTAAGGGCGAGGCCGTCAAAAAAGGCGAGATGATCGCCGATGGTCCTTCGATGCAGGATGGCGAATTGGCTCTAGGACAAAATGTAACGATCGCCTTTATGACCTGGCATGGTTATAACTATGAAGATGCGATCATCATGTCTGAGCGGATGGTCCAGGATGATGTCTATACTTCGATCCATATCGATGAGTATTCGATCGAATGCCGTACTACTAAATTAGGCAACGAAGAAATCACGCGCGATATTCCTAACGTTTCCGAAAGTGCCTGCCGCAATCTCGATGGCCGTGGTATCGTTATGGTAGGTGCAGAAGTCAAAGAGGGCGATATCTTAGTTGGTAAGGTCACGCCAAAAGGCCAAAGCGATGCTTCACCTGAAGAAAAACTGCTGTTGGCGATCTTTGGTGAAAAGTCGCATGAAGTGCGCGATAATTCTTTACGCGTTCCCCATGGCGGTGCAGGTATTGTCCAATCCGTCCGCGTCTTTAAAAGAAGTGACGGTTATGAATTAAATCCAGGCGTCACCATGGAGGTCAAGGTCTATATCGTTCAAAAACGTAAGATCTCCGAAGGTGATAAGATGGCCGGACGTCATGGCAACAAGGGTGTCATCTCCAAGATCTTGCCGATCGAGGATATGCCTTTTATGCCTGATGGTACGCCGGTCGATATCATGCTCAACCCCTTTGGTGTCCCTTCGCGTATGAATATCGGACAGGTTCTTGAGATCCATCTGGGTATGGCTGCCAAGAAACTTGGAGTCAAATTCGCAACACCGGTTTTTGATGGAATCAATAATGATGAATTGCGTTCGATCATGGAAGAAGCTGCAACAAGCGGCGATGGTAAGATCGTCTTGCGCGATGGCTCTACTGGCGAACCTTATGATGAAAGGATCTCGGTAGGGGTCATGTATATGATCAAGCTGGCGCACATGGTCGATGATAAACTGCATGCGCGTGCAACTGGTCCTTATTCCTTAGTTACGCAACAGCCTTTAGGTGGTAAGGCGCAAAATGGTGGTCAAAGATTTGGTGAGATGGAGGTCTGGGCACTTGAAGCCTATGGTGCAGCTCATACTTTGGAAGAAATATTGACCGTCAAATCAGATGATGTCAACGGTCGTACCAAGACTTACGAAGCCATTATCAAGGGTAAGGATCTACCAGAACCAGGTATTCCGGAATCGTTTAAAGTCTTGCGTCATGAACTGCAAGCGCTGGCGATCGATGTCCGAATGCTCGATGGCGAAGGCAATGAGATCACCTATTCAGAAACAGGTGATGAAGATACAAACGATGACTATAAAGCTGAATTAGTCAACGATCCAAGCGGTCTAACGATCAAAGACAGCCCCGATGAAGACGCAACTGAAGCCGCGGTCGTCGGTTTTGGGGAAGATGAATGATAGGAGGTCATATGGCAGGAAAACAATTTGAAGCATTACAAGTAGGTCTAGCCTCTCCTGAAAGGATTCTTGAGTGGTCGCATGGTGAAGTAACCAAACCAGAAACGATCAACTACCGTTCGCAAAAGCCGGAACGTGATGGTCTATATTGTGAAAGGATCTTCGGTCCGACTAAGGACTGGGAATGTTATTGCGGAAAGTATAAGAAAGTCCGTTATAAGGGCGTTGTCTGTGACCGTTGTGGCGTTGAGATCACAAAGTCATCAGTGCGTCGCGAAAGAATGGGCCATATCTCATTAGCAGCTCCAGTCGCTCATATTTGGTACTTAAAAGGGATTCCTTCCAGAATGGGTCTTCTGCTCAATATCGCGCCCAAGGCCTTGGAAGAGATCGTCTATTTCGTTTCCTGGATCGTCACTGATCCTGGCAATACCAATCTAGAATATAAACAGATCTTGTCAGAACGCGAATATCGCGAAAATAAGATCCTGTATGGTGAAGATGGCTTCAAGGCCCAAACCGGCGCTGAAGCGATCAAGATCTTATTAGAAGAAGTCGATGTCCAAGCTGAACATGACAAGATCATTGAAGAATTAGAAAAAGCTCAAGGTGATAAGCGCAAAAAGCTTATCAAACGCCTAGAGACGGTCAATGCCTTTTTAGATTCGGGCAATAAGCCAGAATGGATGGTCTTAACGGTTCTTCCTGTTATCCCACCAGGGCTTAGACCAATGTTGCAGCTAGATGGCGGCCGTTTTGCGACTAGTGATCTAAATGATCTCTATCGTCGTGTCATCACTCGTAACAGTCGTTTAAAGAAGTTACTTGAGATCGGTACACCGACGATCATCGTCCAAAACGAAAAACGTATGCTGCAAGAAGCGGTCGATGCGCTCATTGACAATGGACGCCGCAGTGCTCCGATCAAAGGCGCTGGCAATCGTGTGCTCAAGTCTTTATCCCATAGTTTAAAGGGTAAACAAGGACGTTTCAGACAGAATCTTTTAGGTAAGCGTGTTGACTTCTCTGGCCGTAGCGTTATCGCTGTTGGTCCGAATTTGAGGATGTATGAATGTGGTATCCCACGTGAAATGGCTATTCAGCTATACAAGCCCTTTGTGATCAACGAGATCGTCAATGAGGAATTAGCACCTAATCCTAAAAATGCCGAACGCATGATCGACCGCTTGGATCCGCAGATCTGGGATGTCTTAGAGCGTGTAATGGATAATCATCCAGTCTTCCTAAATCGTGCCCCGACTTTGCACCGTTTAGGTATTCAAGCCTTCAAACCAAGATTGGTCGAGGGAAGAGCCATCCGTCTTCACCCCTTAGTTTGTACGGCTTTCAATGCCGATTTTGATGGCGACCAGATGGCTGTCCACCTCCCGCTTAGCGAAAAGGCCAGGGCGGAGGCCGAGATCCTCATGTTGGCATCGAACAATATCCTTGGCCCTAAGGATGGTAAACCGATCGTTACACCATCACAAGACATGGTTCTTGGAAACTTCTATTTGAATATGGAAGAGACAGCTGAGGAATTCTATCAGAAAGCGGAGATCATAAGAGCCTTAGGTGATGAAGAAAACGCCAAGATGTGGCAACATTTCGGTGATATGGAAGGCCATGTATACAAGGACTTTGCCGAGGCTTTGATGGCTTATGAAAATAAGGAAGTCCATTTGCACTCCCGTATTGCGATCCTGGCTTCATCATTGCATAAAGACGGCTTTACCGACAAACAGAATGAACAATATCTCATTACCACGATCGGTAAGCTTATCTTCAATTCGAAGTTCCCGAGTGATTTCCCCTACATCAACTCTGTCAATGCTCAATCTTTAAAGGCAACACCAGATAGTGAATTTGCACCGATGGGTACAAATATCAAAGAGTTTATAGCTGCACGGCCGATCAAAGCTGAATTTAAGAAGAAAGATCTTTCTAATGTCATCGCTGAAGTCTTCAACCGCTATCACACCGATGGTTCAAGTGAAGTACTGGATGCGATCAAAGATCTGGGCTTTGAATACTCAACCGTTGCCGGTATGACAGTTTCACTAGCTGATATCAACGTAGCTCCTAATAAGGATAAGTACGTTGACGAAGCCAAGAAACAAGCTGATGTCTTGCATACCTTGCTCAAGCGCGGTCTTTTAACTCCGCCAGAGTGGGAAAAACATTTCTCAAAACTTTGGAATGATACTAAAGAAGTGATCGGTGACGAAGTCATGGACAACCTGCCACGTATGTCTCCGATCAACATGATGGCTGTATCTGGAGCGCGTGGTAATAAGTCACACTTCACGCAGTTAGCTGGTATGCGTGGTCTCATGGGACGTCCGACCCAGTCGAAATCAAAGAAAGAATATCAACCATCGATCATCGAGGTCCCGATCTATTCATCCTTCCGTGAAGGCTTGAATGTATCAGAATTCTTCATTTCGACACACGGTGTCCGTAAGGGTTTGACCGATACGGCCTTAAAGACAGCTGAATCCGGTTATCTGACAAGACGTCTTGTCGACGTTGCTCAAGATGTCATCATCAATGAAGATGATTGTCATACGGACCGCGGTTACTGGGTCGAAAATATCGTCGATACCAAAGATAACCAGATCATTGAAAATCTATATGAAAGGATCGTAGGTCGCTACGCTAAAGAGGCGGTGACCGATCCCAAGACAGGCGAGATCATCGTCGAGGCCGAAGAGTTTATCGATGATGAAAAAGCAAAACAGATCGTCGATGCAGGTGTTAAGGGTGTTTATATCCGCAATACCTTCACTTGTAACTCTAAAGGCGGAATCTGCCGCAAGTGTTATGGCCGCAATATGGCGACGGGCAATCTTGTCGAAAATGGCGAAGCTGTCGGTATTATGGCGGCACAGTCGATCGGTGAGCCTGGTACTCAGCTAACGATGCGTACCTTCCATACAGGTGGTGTCGCTTCAGGTAACGATGGCGATATTACCCAGGGTCTACCGCGTGTCGAAGAATTATTTGAAGCGCGCCGACCAAAACATCCGGCGGTCTTAGCGAAGATCGATGGCGAGATCGTCGATATCGAAGAATTAGAGAATCGCAGCGGCTTTATCATTCGTATCGCTAATGATAATGAAACGATCGAACATAAGTGCTCGGCTTCTTCTACCGTTCGTTCTTGGCTCAAGGTCGGCTCGAAAGTCAAGGCCGGCGATAAGCTGACCGAAGGTCATATCGATCCTAAGGAATTGATCGAGCTGGCTGGGATGCAAGCCGTTCAAAACTATATCTTAAAAGAAGTTAAGAAGGTTTATGCAATCCAAAGCATCGATATCTCTGATAAGCATATCGAAGTTATCATCCGTCAAATGCTCAAGAAAGTCGTCGTCATCGACGCTGGTGATTCCGGCTTGAGCGTCGGTCAGACGCTGTCGTTAAGAAAACTTACGGCGATCAATGATGCCTTATTAAGAGAATTCAAGGTTCCAGCGAAGTTTGGTCCGATTCTTCAAGGTATCTCGAAATCTTCTGTCGAGACAGATTCCTTCTTGTCGGCTGCCTCTTTCCAAGAGACAACTAAAGTCTTAACGGATGCAGCGGTCAACGGTAAGGTCGATCACTTATTAGGTCTTAAGGAAAATGTCATTATTGGTAAGCTTATTCCAGCAGGTACCGGATCAAAATATGATCGTGAGACTACAACTTTGGTCAACGAAAGAGCTGATGAACTTCGCGAAGAACGTGAAGAGCGCTCACAAGTTGTGGCGCAAAGACGCTTGCCAAAGGATGTCGTCCAAGGTGGCGTTGAATCAGAATTAGACTGATCAAAATAAAAGAGGTCAAATCATGCACCAAGCATGAAAGACCTCTTTTTTCATTTACCATTCTTCACCGTAAAGCCCCTTGTTTTAGCTATGGGGATATAAGGTGACTATTTTTTTCTAAAAGATATCTAATTCCCATTCTATTAGATAAGTCATAGTAGTATAATATACGTATGAAATATAAATCTAACCATAATGTAGTCTATTCTTGTAAATACCACGTGGTATGGTGTCCTAAGTATCGACGCTCCGTACTCATTAATGGAGTCGATGTTCGTTTGAAGGAGTTGATTAGAGAATCTTGTAAATAGTTAAATGTCGAAATTATTGAAATAGAAATTATGGCAGACCATGTACATCTGCTTATAGAAGTAGATCCACAATATGGTATACATAAAGCTGTTAAACAGATTAAAGGATATTCATCACGTATATTAAGACAAGAGTTTCCATGGCTTAAATCAAGACTTCCAAGCCTTTGGACAAACAGTTATTTCGTAAGTACGGTAGGCGGTTCCCCGCTTTCTGTTATAAAACAATACATCGAGAATCAAAAAAACGTATAGGTGAGTATATGCAATTATCACAAACAGTTAAGCTTTATATGACAAAAGAACAACAATCGCTTATCAAAGCGACTATGAGAGAATATATCAATACTGTTAATAATCTTGTTTCTATTGCAATAAATGGTATATCTATTGTTAAATATACTACTGCTGATGTTAAGGCAAACCTTCCATCTGCATTAACAAATCAATGTATACGTGATGCCAAGTCGATCATTAAAAAATATAATAAACTCGCAAAGTATAACAAAGATATTAAGGCAGTTGCCACAATCCCTATTCTTAGAAAACCTTGCTTTTATATCAACAACCAAAACTATAAAGTCGATGGTGATTATATTAAATTTCCTGTTTTTGTAAACGGGAAATCAAAAAGACTTTCTGTTAAGACAAAGATGACTACCGATCAAAAAACTATCTTTGCAAACAATGAACTTGGTACCATGCGTATTGTTTATAAAAATAATAAGATAGTTGCTCAAATCGTTTATAAGAAAAAAGAATCTGCTTATAATAACATAGGTAATGTCATGGGGGTAGACCTTGGCATTAAATGTCCTGCTGTATCATATGTTTCTGGTGGCAATATTAAGTTCTATGGTAATGGTCGTAAGAATAAATATATGCGCAGATATTATAAATGTCTTCTAAAAAAACTACAAAAAGGAAAACATATAGACGCTATAAAACGGATTAATAACAAAGAACAGCGTATCATGCGTGACATTGATCATAAGTTAAGTCATGACATCGTAAAAACAGCAGTTGCTCATGATGTTAAAACTATAAAATTAGAGCGTTTAGCGAATATCCGCTCCACGACAAGAACAAGTCGTAAAAACAATCATAGCCTGCATAATTGGTCTTTCTATAGACTTTCACAATTTATAGAATACAAGGCTAAATTAGCAGGTATCACAGTTGAGTATGTAAACCCCGCATATACAAGTCAAACATGTCCTGTCTGTGGCCATGTACATCATGCAAATGACAGGAATTATGTTTGCAAGTGTGGATTCTATATCCATAGGGATGTGCTTGGGGCTATGAATATCTGTAACTCAACTGAGTATGTTGGCGATAGCAATATCAGACATGCTGCGTAGGAGACTATACGTCCTGTCCTACGATGGGTAATGGCATACCCATACCTTGCACTGCGACCTAATAGAAATA
>CALVCF010000044.1 GCA_944325935.1 uncultured Erysipelotrichaceae bacterium
GGAGTCGATCTTGTTTATCGCGAGGCTAACAACACTGAGATCTATACCCCCTATTGTGTTGAACCATCGGTAGGGGTCGAACGTTTGTTCCTTATGTTGGTATGTGATGCCTATGATAAGGAAAAGCTGGAAAACGGCGAAGAGAGGATCGTGATGCATCTGCATCCTGCTATCGCTCCCTATAAGGCTTGCATTTGTCCGCTTTCTAAAAAATTATCTGACGAGGCTTATAAACTCTATGAGGATCTGTTGGATGATGTAGCAGTTGAATTTGACGAAACTGGTAGCGTTGGTAAAAGATATCGTCGCAACGATGCGATCGGTACACCATATTGCATAACCTTTGATTTTGATTCTCTTGATGATCACAAGGTCACCATTCGAGATCGTGATACGATGGAGCAGATCCGAATAGGGATCGATGAAGTTAAAGACTATTTGATCAAACATACGAAGTTTTAATGTTTCTAAGCGAAGAGACGATTAATGAAATACGCGCTAAAGCGTCCATCTCCGATATAATTGGGCACTATATCCCCGTTTTAAAAAAGGGGCGGAATTATGTAGCTAAGTGCCCTTTTCATGATGATCATGACCCCAGTCTATCAATTAGCGAAGACAAGCAGATCTACAAGTGTTTTGTGTGTGGCGAGGGCGGCAATGTCTTTACTTTTGTCGAGCGCTATAAGCAAGTATCCTTTATCGAAGCTGTTAAAGAAGTGGCTGATATCATCGGCTATCCTCTTGACATTAAAATTGAGCAAAAGCCAAAACCCGTCTTAAAATATCAGCGTCTTTACGACCTCTTGGCGGAAGTGATTAGATTCTCTTCTTATCTTTTATCGGCTAAAGGAGGATACAATGCCCTGGCTTATCTTGAAGGACGAGGCTTGAGTAAAGAACTCATTGAATATTTTGATATCGGCTATAACCCAAGTCGCAATGTCATGCACGCCTATCTTAGCAAGCTGGGCTATTCGACAAGCGAGATGCTTGATTGCAATATCATAAGGCGTGGGATCAACGGTGATTATGACGACGTATTTTTTGGCCGCATTCTTTTCCCCATCCACGATAGCGAAGGACATCCAATTGCCTTTTCCGGACGTATTATTGAGGGTGATGGAAGCAAGTATGTCAATACATCAGAAACCAAGATCTATAAAAAAGGAAATGTTTTATATAACCTGCATCGTGCTAAAGAAGCGATCAAAAGAGCGCGGCGTGTGATCGTCTGTGAAGGGGTCATGGATGTAATCGCATTTAAAAGGGCCCAAATCGATTTTGTTGTTGCAAGTCTTGGTACTGCTTTGACAAAGGAACAGATCGCACTTTTAAAAGATCTCAATGTACATGTGACATTTGTTTACGATGGTGATAAAGCCGGTCAGAATGCGACGATGAAGGCTCTGGAGCTATGTCTTGATCAGGGTCTTGAGGCTTCTTCCATAATCAATGAAAGCGGCCTTGATCCCGATGAGATCATCACTAAGGGCAAAGAAAAGAATCTGCGTGACCTATTAGGCAATGAAGTAGGTATAATCGAATTTGCTTTTGACTATTATGAAAGAATCTATCCTTTGCGCTCCTATGACAACCGGCTTAAGTACGATCAAAAGATCGCTTCCCTGATCAGCAAACTCAAAAGTGAAGAAGATCGCCTTAATCTTTTACACGATCTCAACGCGAAGACTAACTTGCGTTTTCATGATGAACTTATAAAGCCGGTGTCAAATAATTCACAAATAGTTTATAATAGGAAGGAAGTCGCGTTATTGGGCGTTGAAAAAGCTCAAGCCTATATCGTGCTTTGGATGTTGAAATCAAGGCGAGCCTTTGAACTCTATCGGGAGGAGCTGGGATATCTTTTAGAAGCTCCTTTCAATGAGCTGGCTCTTATGATCCAAGAAGCCTATCGGCGTGGTCAGCCTTTGGCTTTAGCGGATATCTTAGATCATCTCGACCAAAAGTGGCGCGATATTTTTACAAAATTAGCGATGGATGATGATCTTAATGGATATAGTGATGAAAAACTCCGCGATTATATGACGACGATCAAGCGCTTCATCTTACAAGAAAGGGTCAGCGAACTAAAGAAACTGATCAAAGATAATGCGAATATCAACGATGAGGCTCTCGTCAAATATTCGAAGGAATTAACTGATATTTTAAAGAAATTGGGAGGATCTAAATTGTGATAAAAACTAAGAAAGATCAAAGCGTTTTTGATATTAAAAAGTTAAATTCATTAGAAGATCTAAAAGAA
Organism: uncultured Erysipelotrichaceae bacterium; assembly: GCA_944325935.1. Lineage (GTDB taxonomy): Bacteria > Bacillota_I > Bacilli_A > Erysipelotrichales > Erysipelotrichaceae > JAHHTG01. The sequence goes on from CALVCF010000044.1 coordinate 2,267, forward strand.
GAATGCAAACGTTTGGCTAAGGAAGGTGATCTTAAACAAAAAGACGTCATTGTCGCCTTAGATCACTTTGATACAACTGATGAAGATATTGAAGATTTTTATGATTGGTTATCTCAAGAAGATATCCATATGATCGACGATGAAGATATTGAAGAATTTAATATGGCCAGTGATGATTTCTTAAGTGAGGAAGAGATCGGCGATGAACAGGCAGAAGAGAGCGAAGATGATCCAACCTCGCAAATGGATCTAGCTGCGATCAGTGATGTTGCTTTGACTCATTCTAAGGTCAACGATCCAGTCAAGATGTATCTCAAAGAAATCGGACGGGTCGAACTTTTGAAGGCTGATGATGAAGTTGCGATTGCCAAGAGGATCGAGGAAGGCGATGAGGAGGCCAAAAAGATCCTCATTTCCGCCAACTTGCGTTTAGTTGTTTCAATTGCTAAGAAATACACAGGCCGAGGAATGCTGTTTTTAGACTTGATCCAAGAAGGCAATATGGGTTTGATCAAGGCGGTAGAAAAATTTGACTATCGCAAAGGCTTCAAGTTTTCAACCTATGCTACCTGGTGGATCCGCCAAGCCATCACCAGAGCGATCGCCGATCAAGCAAGAACTATCAGAATACCAGTTCATATGGTCGAGACCATCAACAAGATGACAAGGATCCAAAGGCAGCTCGTTCAAGAATTAGGGCGCGATCCTAGTGCGGAAGAGATCGCTGAACGCATGGGCAACCTAACTGCTGATAAAGTCCGAGAGATCCAAAAAATCGCATTAGATCCCGTTTCCTTAGAGACTCCGATCGGCGAAGAAGACGACTCACATCTAGGTGATTTCATTGAAGATAAGGATGCTTTGTCTCCGGATGAATATGCCAATAATCAATTGCTGCGCGATGAAATTAACCTCGTGCTGAAGACTTTGACAGAGAGAGAAGAAAAAGTCTTGCGTTTGCGCTTTGGTCTAGAAGATGGCCGTACCAGGACTTTAGAAGAAGTTGGCAAAGAGTTTGATGTAACTCGTGAAAGGATTCGTCAGATCGAAGCCAAGGCTTTGCGAAAATTAAAGAATCCAACAAAGTCGAAACGCCTGCGCGAGTTTATGGATGATAAAAACTGATGCTTTCTAAAAGACTTAGAGCCATTTTTGAACTAGTCTTGCAAGATAGCGTGGTCTATGATGTAGGATCAGATCACGCTTTTTTAGCTTGTGCTTTAGTAAAAGAGAAAAAGTGCCCTTTAGCTTATGCAGGCGATAATAAAAAAGGGCCTTTAGATAACGCCCAAAAGAATATCCGAGAATTAAAGTTGGAGGGCAAGGTAATCCCGCATCTATATGACGGAATTGATCCTAAGATTAAGGCTGATGTCGTGGTTTTGGCTGGCATGGGTTTTTATACGGCAGAAAAGATCTTGAGTGCAGTTGATCTGTCTAAATACCAAATGATCATTGTACAAGTCAATCAAGATGTCGTTAAACTAAGGTCCTTTATTAGTGAACTTGGCTATAAGATCGTTAAAGAACGCGTGGTCTATGATGGTTTTTATTATGAGATCGTGGTCTTTGATCCGCGCTTAAAGGGAAGCTATACTCCTAAGGAGTGTTATCTAGGACCGCTTTTAATGAAAGAAAAGAGCGATCTTTATCTTGCTTATTTAAGTGAAAGAAAAAAGGCCCTTGAAGCCATTTTTCAAAAAGCCGATCTCAAGAGCGATCCGCGCTTAACTTATTATAAGTGGATCAAAGAGACCCTAGAAAAATAAAAATCCCAGTTCTGGGATTATTTAACAGTATTGACAGCTTTCATCAAGCGAGACTTTTGACGTGAAGCGTAATTCTTGTGTTTGATGTGATCGCTGACGGCTTTATCAAGTAGAGCGCTGCACTCGTTGTATGCATTTAAAGCTTCTTCTTTATTATTTGCTTCAACCGCATGTAATACCTTCTTGATCGCAGTCTTCAAACGACTTCTTTCAGCAGTATTCTTTAAATTGCGCTTAACATTTGTGAGAGCTCTCTTTTTTTGCGATTTAATATTTGCCATAGTTCCTCCTTTTAAGTGCCTAATCATTATATCAAACCCATTTTTAAAATGCAATTTAATGCGCATTTTTTATGCTATAATTTTGAATATGAGAGATACAAGAATTGTTTTTATGGGCACCCCTGAATTTGCAGCCCATTGTTTAGAAGGTTTATTAGAAAAAGGTTACAATATCGTAGCGGTTGTCACCCAAACCGATAAAGAAGTCGGACGTAAAAAAGTTTTGACTTATTCCAAAGTCAAGGAAGTCGCTTTAAAATACGGGATTAAAATTTTTCAACCGCAAAAGATTAGACGAGAATACGAGGACATTTTAGCTTTAGATCCTGAACTTATTTTGACTTGCGCTTACGGTCAGATCATACCTAAGGCCATCCTTGATTATCCAAGGTGCGGTTGTATCAATACCCATGGTTCGCTTCTACCCAAGCTTAGAGGCGGTGCTCCGATTCAAAGAGCAATTATTGAAGGATATAAGGAAACAGGGGTCACTTTGATGTATATGTCTGAGAAAATGGATGAAGGCGATATGCTGTTTAAAAAAAGCATAAAGATCGAAGATGATGATACGAATACAACTCTTTTCAAAAAACTTTCAGACTTGGCTTTAGAAATGCTTTTAGAGCATTTGGATGCAATTATCGATGGAGATGTAAAACCACTCAAGCAAGACCCAAGTGAGGCTACTTATGCTTATAATCTTAAAAAAGAAGATGAGTTTATCAGCTTCAATCAAGATGCCAAGCGCGTTTACGATCATATCAGAGGCCTTCTAGATGAACCAGGCGCCTATGGCATAATAGAGGGCAAGAGTTACAAATTTCATAAAGTGCGCTATCTTGCGAAAGAGATGGGCAAGCCAGGTGAGGTCCTTGGTCTATATGATAAAGCTTTGGCGATCGCCTGCAAGAACGGTACGATCCTGGTCGACGAGATCCAAGCAGCCGGTAAGAAAAAAATGGACGCAGTTGCTTTTTATAATGGCAGCGGCAAATCTTTAGTTGGCAAGGAGTTTTCTGATGAACAATAAGATCCATAAACTGGTCAAGGTCGCTTTATATACGGCGATTATGTTTATATTGACAGCTTTTATCGCAATTCCCATCGGCAGCTTTGGGTACATCAATCTTTCAGATTTTTTGATCATGTTGCTATCTGGAGTGCTAGACCCTTTCAGCTTGATCCTAGTTGCCGGGATCGGTACTTCTTTGGCTGATCTGTTTATGGGTTTTGCCTATTATGCCTTTTTCACTTTTATTATCAAGGCTCTTGAGGCCTTTTTGATATTTAAGCTTTTAAAGAGACACTTTAAGACTTATCTTGCCTTTGGGTTTGGGGTGCTTTTGATGTTAGTAGGATATGGGTTAAGCGATGTTATCTTGACCTTGGACCCTTTCATCTTCTTTACATCTTTTATGATGAATTTGCCGCAGGGCCTTTGTTGTGTCTTGTTGGCCCTAATCTTATTCAAGCGTTTTGAGAAGCTAGAAATGAGGTTTAACTGATGGACCAAAAACATGTACGTAATTTTTCGATCATCGCTCATATCGATCATGGCAAGTCGACCCTTGCCGATCGCCTTTTGGAGATGACGGGAACAATTGAGAAAAGACAGATGCAGGATCAGCTTTTAGACTCTCTTGACTTAGAAAGAGAAAGAGGGATCACCATTAAACTCAACGTGGTAGAACTTAAATATCATGCGAAAAATGGAGAAGACTATCTCTTCCATTTGATCGATACACCAGGACATGTCGACTTTACTTATGAAGTCTCACGTTCCCTGGCTGCATGCGATGGGGCGATCCTTGTGGTCGATGCATCGCAAGGCATCGAAGCGCAGACTCTGGCCAATGTTTATTTGGCTTTAGAGAATAATTTAGAGATCTTACCTGTCATCAATAAGATCGATTTGCCAAATGCTGATGTTGAAAAAGTCAAAAAAGAGATCGAAGATGTGATTGGCCTTGATTGCAGTGACATCCCCTTGATAAGCGCAAAATCTGGCAAGGGAGTTGACGATGTCCTGGAAGCGATCGTCAATAAGTTGCCATCGCCAGGCGGAGATAGTGCTAAGCCTTTGAAGGCTCTTGTCTTTGATTCATATTATGACGCATATCGCGGAGTCAATGCCTTTATCTGCGTCAAAGATGGCGAAGTAAAACTGGGTGATAAGATCGTATTTATGCAGTCAAACAAGGAATACGAAGTAACTGAGCTTGGTATCAAGACACCTTATGAAGTCAAACGCGATCGTCTTAAAACAGGTGATGTCGGCTATCTTTGTGCTTCGATCAAATCGATTCGCGATGTCCATGTCGGTGATACGATAACACTTGCTACCGATCGGGCAGATAAGCCCCTAGAGGGCTATCGCCATATCAAACCGATGGTTTACTGTGGTTTATATCCTACTGACAATGCCAAATATAACGACTTAAGAGATGCTTTGGAGAAACTGCAATTAAATGATGCGGCTTTGACTTATGAAGCTGAATCATCGCAAGCACTTGGTTTTGGTTTTCGGATCGGTTTTTTAGGGCTTTTGCATATGGAAGTCATCGAAGAGCGCTTAGAAAGAGAATATAATTTAGAACTCATCGCAACCGCGCCCAGTGTTTCTTATCTGGTCCATAAAACTGATGCCAGCGAACTCTTTATCGATAATCCTGCACTTTTACCTGATCAGACCTTAATTTCCTATATTGAAGAGCCATATGTCAAGGCTACGATCATTACCCCCAACACTTACATCGGTCCGATCATGGAATTAGTCAAGGCGAAACGCGGGATCTATGTTGATATGGTGGTAATCGATGATCTGCGCTATCAATTATCTTATGAAATGCCTTTAAGTGAAGTCATCTTTGAATTTTTTGACCGTTTAAAAAGTATTTCCAAGGGTTATGCCTCTTTGGATTATGAAGTCATTGGTTATCGCAAGAGTGATCTTGTAAAACTCGATATCTTGCTTAACGGCGAAGTGGTCGATGCTCTAAGCGTAATCGTCCATCGCGATAGTGCCTATCAAAGAGGCCATGCGATCACAGTTAAACTCAAAGAGCTTTTACCGCGCCAGCAATTCGAGATCCCAGTTCAAGCTGCAATCGGCAACAAGGTCATAGCTCGCACTAATATTAAAGCCGTTCGTAAAAATGTTTTAGCTAAGTGTTATGGCGGCGATATCACCAGGAAGAAAAAGCTGCTGGAGAAACAGAAAGCTGGTAAAAAACGGATGAAAGCCGTAGGGAAAGTCGAGATACCGCAAGAGGCTTTCATGGCCGTGCTCAAGATGGATGACGATAAATAAAGGAGCTAACTATATAAAATTCAAGTACTTTTGATGAAATAGTATGAAACATAAAGACTTGAAATATAGAAGCTTATAGATTCGTTCTTTGAAATTGTGAATAGTGGACTTTCATTGTAGGAGTACAGGCTCAAATCTTTGATCACTCTTTACAAGATGGAAGATCACTCTTACAAGCTTTCTTACACAATGTCCTTGGGCACAACGGAAGCTTTTGCCTTGAGAGAGTTTTAGATTGAAGTATCTATTGAAAGCCGGATTGAATATTATAACGGGAAGAATGATCTGATAAAGTGTCTTTCTGAGGTATTTGGATCCCTTCTTGGTTATGGCTGAATGTTTAGCACTAAACATTCCTGATTCATAACCCGATGGTGATACCCCGGCGAATTTAATGATCTTAGCTGCACTATTAAAGTTGTCTATATTTCCTATCTCAGCTAAAATAGAGGTGCCAG
>CALVCF010000045.1 GCA_944325935.1 uncultured Erysipelotrichaceae bacterium
AGCAACCTTATCCACCATTTAGCCTTGTATCCGGTTTCTGTTCGTACGCTCGAAAGAATCGCTACACCACTTCCTTCATCCTTGACATCACTGTCAACGACTTGTGGTTCACTACACTTGGCGGTAACTACCTGTGATCGGTCTATCTCCGACTGAATTCGTGCCATGCCCGGCACACCTAAAAAAACAGCTCATGGCTGTTTTGTCTTGAAGGTAATTGTCATATCATCTTTTAGCTCTATCTTTTTTTCATTATGCATTGGCTTTTAAAAAGAGGGGCAAAACCTTAGGTTACTTGCCTAAAGATCTATGATTACCCTCTTTTAATGATATCTAAGATGTCTGAAGGCTTAGCGGCCAGATAGTCCGCTCCGCTTGCGACCAGCTCCTTTTCACCGCGAAAGCCCCATAAGACTCCGATTGAAGTCATATTGGCATTTTTGGCAGTCAGAATATCGGTCTTGGAATCGCCCACATATACGACTTCATCTTCCTTAAGACCCATCGCCTCCATGATCTGCCTGGCCCCTAAGGGGTCTGGTTTTTTAGGCTGGTCTTTTTGTCCGACGACCTTTTTAAAGCTGATCTCTTTTAAGTAGACGTCTAGTAGCGAGATCGTATAATCTTCGCGCTTATTAGAATTGACGCCTAAGAGGAAACCGCTTGTTTGAAGGTTTTCTAAAAGTTCTTTGATCCCTTCGTAGGGATGAGAAGAATTGAGATAATTGAGATTATAGTAATAGAGAAATTTTTCTAGTCCTTCTAATTGTTTTTGTTCGCTGGTGCCGCTTGGCAGGGCCTTATAGATCAAGTCTTTAAAGCCATGGCCGACCATAAGCCGATACTCATCCATACTGTGCGTCTTATAACCATAGTCTTCCAGCATTTCATTGACGCTTTGACCAATGTCATTGATCGTATTTAAAAGTGTTCCATCTAAATCAAAAATCAATCCCTTTATCATATTGCCTCACTGAAAAGCCCCGCTTGGGGCTGAATTATTGTTCTTTCTTTAAGTCGTCGCTTAGACCGGAGAGCTTATCGTTAAGTTCGGTCTCGATCTTGCGAAGCTCAAGCTGTGCTTCGGCACGTTTTGTGCGTCCTTCTTCTTGGATCCGCTTAACTTCGTCAAGTGTCTCAATAAGACGGGCATTGGTATTTTTAAGAGTCTCGATATCAACGATCCCTCGTTCAGTCTCTTTAGCTGTATTGACCGTAGCTGTCTTCAACATCTGCGCATTTTGTTCCAGCATCTTATTGGTCATCTCAGTAACTTCATTTTGAGCTTTGATCGCTTCTTCGGAATGCGAGATACCCATGGCGATGACCATCTGCGATTTCCAAAGCGGAATGGTATTGACTAGGGTCGATTGGATCTTTTCGACCATCAATGTGTCGTTGTTTTGGACTAAGCGGATCTGGGGAGCCATTTGGATCGAGACCACTCGGGTGAGTTCGAGATCGTGGATCTTCTTTTCAAAACGATTGATCGCATTTTCTAAATCGGAAACGGCTTGGGCGTCTTCCGGCAGATTGGAGCTTTGCGCCTTTTCCTTTAAGATCGGCAGATCCTTGGACTTGACTTCTTCCAGTTTCATCTTGCCCGCTAAGATATACATCGACAGCTCTTTAAAATTAACTAAATTCTTATCGTAGAGCTGATCTAATAAAGCGATATCCTTCATCAGCGTGATCTGGTGATTCTCTAAGGCCTTGGAGATCTTTTCCACATTAGTTGCCGCTTTATCATAGCGCGTCTTAAGATTGGTGACCTTATTGGCTGATTTCTTAAAGAAGCCTAAGATCCCGCTGTCCTTTTCTTCGATCTCGAAACCCTTTAGTTCACCGATGAGCTCGGAAAGCATATTTCCGATATCGCCAAGATCCTTCGTGCGGATATTCTTAAGGGCACTCTCGGAAAAATCAGCAACCTTATTTTGGGCGGCACTGCCGTATTCAAGGATAGTGTTAGTCTCCATGACGTCGATCTTTTCCGCAAAATCGGAGACCATCTTTTTTTCGGCCGGCGATAACTTTGTATCCTCCACACTTAAAAGATCATCCTCTTTGATCTCTTCCTTTGCTGCTTCCTCCTCATGACTATTAAGAGTAAGCTTGATTTCTTGACTTTCTTTTTCACTCATATTCATAACCTCTTATTAAGCTATTACCATTCTATCATAACAATTTGATTTATCAGCTCTACACTTGGAAAAAAGGCAAAAAATCTAGCCCCTTTTTGTCTTTTTTGATATATTGATATAGATAAAACACAAGGGAGATACACTATGGGTCTATTTAAACACGATGCCAGAGTCATTAAGTTTGACGTCTTGCGCAAGGTCGCTGACTTGACTTACGATCAAGATGGCGAAATATCTGAAGAAGAACTGAATAACTATTATAAGGATCTTATACCTGGCACTAAGGCGAATTACCGCTGTTGTGTCTATAAAGAAAGAGAGATCTTAAGGCAAAGAGGCCGTTTGGTCCGGGGGAAGATGGCTAACGACGTCGAGCAAAACAATCCACGTCAGATCGTCCAGGTCATCGAAGCCGCCTGTGATGGCTGTACGATCAAGAAGATCATGGTGACCGATAACTGCCGTAAATGTATGGCAAAGGCCTGCATGGGAGCTTGTAATTTCGGGGCCATCACCATGGGCGAAAACAGAGCCGTCATCGACTATGACAAATGTAAGGAATGCACCGCCTGTGCTAAAAGTTGCCCCTATCATGCGATTGTGGTCACCGAAAGGCCCTGCAAAGCGGCCTGCCCGGTCGATGCGATCAAGTGGCGTGATGACAATATTGCCGTGATCGATGAGACAAAATGCATCAACTGCGGTCGTTGTGTAGCAGCCTGCCCCTTTGGAGCGATCGAAGATATCTCATGGATCGTACCAGTCATCAAAGATATCAAGGCGGGCAAGATACTGATCGCGATGGTCGCGCCCAGTATCCAAGGGCAATTTGAAGGAGTCTCTTTAAAACAGATCAAAGAAGGCATTCTCAAATTAGGCTTCAGCGATGTAGTTGAAGTGGCCTTAGGAGCTGATGTCGTTGCCAAGAATGAATATGAAGAGCTCAAAAAACATAAGGCTGAAGGTAAACCTTTGACAACTTCCTGCTGCCCAGGTTTTGTCAATATGGCTAAGATCCACTTCCCCAAGGTCTATCAAAATAACGTCTCGACGATGGTTTCGCCGATGATGGCCAGAGCTGCCATGATCAAAGAGAATGATCCTGACGCCGAGATCGTCTTCATCGGACCCTGCTTAGCCAAGAAGCAGGAGGCAATGGAAGAGCATACCAATGTCGACTATGTCTTGACCTTTGAAGAGCTTGCCGCTATGTTTATTTCAAGACATATCTACTTAAAAGAAGTGGAGCAGACTAGGGATGACGCCAAATGGGAGGCTTCCCCCTATGGCCGTAACTTTGCCCAGGGTGGCGGAGTTTCCAAAGCCGTCATTGAAGCTGCTAAAGAAAAAGGCGAAGAAGGTATTACAGCTTACTATGCCGATGGCGCAATGGAATGCAAGAAGCAACTGCTTCTAATGCAGATCGGCCGTTTCAATTACGATATTTTAGAGGGTATGTGCTGCGATGGCGGTTGTATCAATGGACCCTGCGGGATCAGCGATGCCAAGGATGTGCGCAAGCGCATGAATGAAGAAAATGTCAATGAGAAAATGGATATCAACGAGGCCATTGCCAACAGTGGAATCGATGACAGCAAACTTCATATCCACGTCAACAAACAAGCTTAAGCGAGATCAATTCTCGCTTTTTTTAGGCTGTCAATAAGCTATAATCTAATTAAGAAAGAAGGTGTCGTATGCCACTTGACCTTGATAAGATCTATCTGAATGATTTCTATCGTGCCATCTCTTTAAAAGAAGCTCTCACTCAAAAAATAGCTGCTACACTGAAAACACATTTTAGTTTTAAAAAGGTCTCCTTTATCAGTGCTGATAAGGGCTTGGCCTTATCTTTAAGCCTTTATAATGATCTTTCAAACGACTATGATTGCCGTTTTGTCTATTTAGGCGATGGCGCCTATAGCGAGCTTGCCAAAAAAGAATTAAATGATTTTATGGGCACTTTCGAAAAAGAGCTCAGCGATAGTGATATCTATATCTTATATCTCGATACAAAAATGGATCTGAAGCTTAAGGGAAAGGTGGTCGTCTTAGATGAACTCTCTTATCTTGAAGATGATGATCTAGATTTCAAGATCGACCTCTTATTTGCCTACAATACCCTTTCACCTGTCTTCTATACCAAAAACAACTTCAGTCATATCAATGAGATCGTCCTTTTAGAAGATCGGCGGCTTGATCATTACAAGGAAGGGCCGCGTTTGATGAGTGAAGATTTTAGACTAGACCTGGATCCTTTGACCAATAAGGGCGATTATGGACGCTCGCTTTTGATCGGCGGTTCTAAGCGTATGCACGGGGCCATCGAAATGGCTGCCAGCGCGGCCTATCATATGGGTGTGGGGACCTTGACCCTTTTGATACCCGATGTGATCTACCATGATGTCGCCAGCAAGAACTCTTTTGCGATGATCTTGGAAAGTGAGAGTCAAGACGGATATTTTAAAACGATCAGCGATCTTGGCGATCTGGTCGCAGCCTTTGATCTGATCGGTGCTGGAAATGGAATGGGCCGAAATAGTGCCAATATCAAAATCATTGAAGAATTATTGTTGACAGATAAGCCTTTAATACTCGATGCCGATGCCTTGTGGTGTTTAAAAAGTCTCCGCTCTTACTTAAAACGCGATGCCCTTACCATTTTGTTGCCACATCTTAAAGAAATGACCTATCTATGCGATCATAGCTTGAAAGAAATAAAGAAAGATCCCTTTAAGGTGGCTAGGGAATTCGCTATGGAATATCCCAATACGATCCTGGTCTTAAAATCATACCTTACTATCGTCGCTCATCGTAACAAACTCAGCTTTTTAGCCAAGCCCAAACGCGCCTTAGCCAAAGGTGGCAGCGGTGATGTCTTAATGGGCTTAGTCATGGGCGCTTTATCACAAGAAGGCGATCCTTTCCGCATGGTCGAGTTAGCGGTCTATGTCCACAACAAGGCAGCCGAAACCAATAGTCCCCTTTCCTTTATGGTCGATGATCTGATCGAAAAGATCCCTGAGGTTCTTTCTAATATCAAAGTATAAATATATATCGCTCTTTTTTAAGAATCTTATAATATACGCCCTGTCAGACAGGGCGTATATTATAGATTATTTATTGTATTTTCTTTTACGACGATATAAGACCATCGCGCTTAGAGCTATGCCTGTTATACATATAACTTCAAGCCAAAGGGCTATGTTGTTATATAGAGTATCAGGGATCGTAATATCATCCGATGGATCGCTTGGTGTTTCTAAAATCGGAATCTCTACTGCATCTTTGACATGGCCACAAACCGTACATTCTTCATGTTTCAGTCCGGTGCTAGTACTTGTAGCTTCTTTATCA
>CALVCF010000046.1 GCA_944325935.1 uncultured Erysipelotrichaceae bacterium
AGAACTAAAGCGCAACTTAACGGCACGATAGACGAGTTCGTGCAATTTGTTATCGGCACTGAATAATCCAACTTTAAACATGAACTTTCCCCAAATCTCTACATCTATATTTTATATCATTCAAAGAATAATGATACTAAAAAGACAAATTATGGCAAAATAGCTACAAATCTTAACAATTTTTATAATTTGAATTCCTGTGTGATGATTTTGAGGACCTCGTCTTTATCAAAGACCGCCGCTTCCAAATATCGCGCCCTTTTCAAGATCGCCTTAACGATTTTGCCTTTATAGCCAAGCGCAATAATATCATGGCCGCCAACATGTTCTCGATCTAAAAATGCTTCATATAACTGAAGAGCCCTTTTGGCCCAGGCAATATACTTTTTAGATTCCGTTTGATCATAATCGCCTGTGTGCTGAGTCTTGATAACACAAGATCCCAAAAACAAGAGGTCTTTGGGATACTTAAAGCGATCCAGCAAGCGGATGATCGAAGCGTCATTAAAATTATCATGAAAACACTTTAAGACATCCTGATACAATAAGACGGCTTTTTGAACATATTTGAGGAGATGTTTCTCGTTGCTGATATGTAAAAGAGCGTGTTTTACGATCTCTTGGCATGTCAGATCGTGTTTGCCCATAGTACTTTTTTCTATATCATGCAAAAGGGCGGCATACATAAAATAGCGCGGTCTTTGTGTTTTGTGCTGGCATTTGGCGGCTTCATCAAGCACCATCATGGTCTGTTCAAAGGCATCCTTATGGCGTAAGGCTGGATCGTGAGTTTGGTCAATAAGCTTTTTAAGTTCAGGATAAAAGAAATCAAGCTGCTGCATTTGAGCAAGGCTTATGAAATAAGAGCTTGGTTTTTGGCCTAAAAGAGCCTTGTTTGTTTCAGCCAAGACCCGCTCTTTAGCTAAATAGCTAAGATCGCTTGACTGGCATAGAGCGATCGTTTCAGGCGCAATCTTAAAATCTAAGGTCGCACTAAAACGGGCCGCCCTTAAAACACGCAGGGGGTCTTCTAAAAAAGCTGCGTCATTGATATGGCGTATGATGTGCCCCTTAAGATCTGTTAGACCGTTAAAATGATCAATGATCTTTTTGTCTAAGACATCCATCATCAAGGCGTTGATGGTGAAATCCCGGCGCTGACAAGAACTATAAGTACCGATAAAGGGGTCGACATCGATCCGAAAGTCCTGATGTTTAAGCCCGGTTTTGGTCTCCTTGCGCGGCAGGGCGATATCGATATGATGATAGCGCAAAGAATAGATGCCAAAGCTTTTGCCTAAGATATCATAAGGACTATAACGGGCGATGATCGCTTCTAAAAGATCAGGCGCCAGCCCATGGACTTCAATGTCGATATCTTCGCTGATCTTGCCCCGTAATAGATCGCGCACAAAGCCCCCGACATAATAAGCCCGCCCGCCAGCAGATAAGACATCACTGGCGATCTGTTTGATCAATAAATGGCGATCTTTGATCTTTTCCATACTTCTAATTATACAAAAAAAGCAGGCGTTTAGACCTGCTATCCCTACTGAGGTAAGGGAACACCATAAGAAAGGAATGTTTTACATTAATTATTGTAAGCGATTACTTTTTAATTTTCAACGCCTAAAATTAAGCAAAACTTAACTAAACCTTAAAAAAAGTCCTATAACAGGACTGTTTTAGGACTTTAAAAAAATTAAAATAAATTATTATTGGGCAGCGTTAGCGAGTGCCGAACCGGTTTCGAACCAAGTATCTAAGACAGCATTGATCTCGTCCGATTTTTCTTGACCGATGTTGTAGCAAACAGACTCCAGATCAGCACTGACCTTCATATAACCGTCACTATAGAAATATAAGACATCAGCCGTTGCGCCATTGCCATAACGCAATAAGTAAGTAGCGTTAGTTGCGCTTAGATCTTCATCAGTTGCTTCACCTAATTCAAGTTCGCTTAAAGCAGCAGTAAGTCCTTCATTCAAAGCTGCATCAGCATCAGCATCTAACTCAAAGAAGCTGGCAGGTGTCATAACACCGCCACCTGAATTGTAAGAGACAGTAACATCGCCGTTTGTCATGTTTTCACCAGTTACTTCAGCGATGACGGCATTGACATCGACGCTGACATTTGGCTCTTCTTGCGCGCTCTCACAACCTGTCAATACTAATAAGCATAAGACAGCTAAAGCAATAATTTTCTTCATTTTCTCCTCCTTACACAAGTTGTGCTCTTTCATTATACTGCTTTTATAAAAGCTTGCAATAATGATCGTTGATGATCTTTGCATTATGAGCGCTATAGTGTGATAAGATATAAAAAAGAAAGTAAAAGAGGGATGTTTTATGAGATTTAATTTTGAAAGACCGCGCGTAAAGGTTAAAGTTGACAATAGTTTTAAGCGTTCTTTTGTGGCGCGTCCTAAGAGGGTCGTGATCGCCTTAGTGGTCATGATCGTCTTGATCCTTATTAGTCTTTATCTTTTTCATCCGCCATTTAATTGGCATTCACCCAGTTTTCTCTATTATCTGATCATTATCTTTGGTTTTGTCTTTATTTTAAGTTTTTCTCTAAATATCAACGCTATCATTAAAGAAAACACCTATCGTCAGATCATGAAGTATGCCGGGATCTTGTTAGGTGTGATCGTTTTGGTCATTGCTGCCTATACGCTGATATCCACTAGTATCTTCAATGCCAAAGAGTATGCCAGCCGGATCAAAGTGGAAAGCAGCGATTTTTCGATCATTGAAGAGGTCGACTTCAACAAGACCCCGATCATTGACCGCGAATCGACCCAGGCCTTAGGGGATAGGGTGATGGGTGAAATGCCCGATCTGGTCTCGCAATTCGAAGTCAGCAATGATTATACCCAGATCTCATATCAAGACAGTGTCTATCGCGTCACACCTTTAGAGTATGCCGATTTATTTAAATACATCAGCAATCGCGACGAAGGTATTCCAGCATATATTTTGGTTAATTCGACAACCGGCGAAGCTGAACTTGTAAGACTGAGCGATCTTGGCCTTGATGGGATGCACTATGTGCCCTCGGCTATGTTTAATGAAAACCTGATGCGCAAACTGCAGCTGACATACCCGACCAAGATCTTCGGTTCCCCTTCTTTTGAGATCGACGAACAGGGGCACCCCTGGTATATCTGTACCACTTATACCTATAAGGGCATGGGTACCAAACAAATGGTGGAAGGGGTAGTCTTATTTGATCCGATCAGCGGTGATTCAACTTACTACGCTGATCCCTTAGATGCGCCAACCTGGGTCGACCGCATTTATCCAGAGAGTTTGGTAGTTGAAGAATTTAATAATTACGGCTCTTTAAGAGGCGGCTTCATCAATTCCGTCTTTGGCCAAAAAGATGTCTTTGTCACAAGCGAAGGTTATAACTATTTAGAAAAAGACGGGGATATTTGGATCTATTCTGGCATCACGAGCGCCAATAGCGATGCCGCTAACTTAGGCTTTGTCCTAGTCAATCTAAGAACGCACGAAGCCAAGATGATCACATCGGCTGGGGCCAACGAGGCTTCTGCCATGTCAAGTGCTGAAGGGAATGTCAAAAACTTTGGCTATCACGCCACCTTCCCGCTACTTGTCAATGTCGGTGATCGGCCTGTCTACCTGATGTCTTTGAAAGACGATGCCGGGCTTATCAAGATGTATGCCATGGTCGATGCGACTGATTATCAAAAAGTTGCAACGGTTTCGATCGATGATGGACTAGATGCCCTAAAAGAGAGTTTTATGGGCGAAAGTATCGACGCGGTTGATGAAAATGCACTGGTGCATGAAAGAGTCACTATCAAGAGCCTGCGCTTCTTAGATGTTGACGGCAAGACGCTCGTTTATCTAAGAGATAGCGAGGATCGTGAATATAAGCTGGAAGTAAATGATGATAATGCGGACATCTTAGGCTTTATTGAAGTCGGTGACCATGTTGATATTGCCTATCTGGACGCCAAGATCCGACTGATCTCAAATATTGAAAAAGTTGAAGAGAGCTAGAAGCTCTTTTCAATTAATCAGTAATTCAACTGATAGTTGTAAATAAAACAACTATGAATATATCGATTCAACCAAGGATCGCTTCTTTTATTCTCTTTAGACAAGTAGACTAAAAGACAAGGAGGAAAGATATATGCAGCAAAAGTTATTCAATAAAGATTATTTATTGATCGTCCAAGGCAATGCCATTTCAGCAATTGGGGATGTCTTATATTCAGTGGCGATCGGCTATTGGGTCTTTGCCAAAACCGGTTCCACGACTCTTATGGGCATCATGTCTTCGATCTCCTTGTTTGTCGTAATGTTTATATCGCCTTTGGCGGGATCGATGATCGATAAGATCGACCGCAAGTTTATCATTGTGGGAATGGATGTCTTAAGAGGTATTATCATGTTGGCGGTCAGCTACCTGGCATATCAGGGCATATTAGAGGTTCCTTTTGTCTTGATAGCTGCCTTTTTGGCGGCGCTGGCAGCTGTCTTCTTTTCGCCGGCTATTTCAACCACCCTTTTAGATGTCATACCCCACGACGATATGGTGCAAGGACAATCGATCCAGGGTACGATCACCTCGCTGATCAATTTGGCTGGCAAGACCTTTAGCGGGGTCTTGGTAGTTTTCTTTGGTGTACCGCTTATCATTTTTATCAACGGGATCTCTTATTTCTTGTCAGCCCTGACAGAAGTATTTATCAAAGTCCCGCCCACCAAGCAGCAAAGCAATAAGATCGAGCTTAAAAAAATAGCAGGGGATCTCAAGCTTGCGCTGAAAGATATTTTTTCTGATCCATATCTTAAAATCTTTATCCCCTTTGCGATCATTGTGAATTTCTTGGGGGCAGGAACCGGAACGATGTTGTTGCCGTTTGTTATGTCGAAGGGTTACAGCGTTGATTATTATGGGTATATCACCGCAATCGAGACCCTGGCTTCGCTTTTGGTCGTCGTGGTCTTAAGTGTAGTTAAGTTCAAAGCCAAGACGCGTTATTATATGATGAGCGCCGGTTTTATCGGCTCATCTCTTGTCTATATCATCGGCTTTTTAAGCAATGACTTTGTTTTGATGGCGGTCAGTTTCTTCTTGGGATCCTTATTGAACGCAGTAGGCAATGCGATCTTTAACGCCGCCTTGATGTTGTCTTTACCCAATGTGAATCGCGGGGCGATCATCGGCTTTGTTCAAAGTGCGTCAACAGGAGGCAGTGCTTTATCAAGTGTTGCCTATGGCGTCATTTG
The DNA here is from genome assembly GCA_944325935.1 of uncultured Erysipelotrichaceae bacterium. Lineage (GTDB taxonomy): Bacteria > Bacillota_I > Bacilli_A > Erysipelotrichales > Erysipelotrichaceae > JAHHTG01. Next base: position 5,269 of record CALVCF010000046.1, read on the forward strand.
CGACATTGTGCCGATTGTCTTGGTCTTTGTCTTCAGCAGTATTTTGATCGTCATACCAATGGCGATGATGTGTCTTAATAAGAATACAAAAGAATTTGTCTTACATAATTAGGAGGTATGATCATGACTTTAGGACAAAAAATCAGTACGCTTAGAAAAAAGATGGGGCTGACCCAGGAAGAATTGGCACAAAAGCTGGATGTTTCTTCGCAAGCCGTCAGCAAGTGGGAAAATGATCTAAGCATTGCTGATATCAACTGTTTGATAAAATTATCTGATTTCTTTAATGTCTCTTTAGATGAGCTTTTAAAAGATAAAAAAGAAGAGACGATGCTGGTGGAAGAAAAGATGCGCAAGCCTTTAGAAAAGATGGTTTTAAGGGTTGTGATTAATTCCAAAGAGGGCGATAAAGTACGCATCAATCTGCCGATGCCTTTAATAAAACTAGGCCTTAGCATGGGCATGAAGATGTCTGATGTCACAAACAATGACAAGCTGGCCACCGTGGATTTTGAACAGATCTTTAAATTAGTTGAAGAAGGGGTTATTGGAAAACTGGTTGAGATAGAATCAAGCGATGGCGATCTTGTGGAGATCTTTGTTGAATAATGAAGATCATCATCAAAGAGAAGGGGCAAAAAGCCAAGATCATCCATTTGCCAAATCTCGTCATCTTCAGTAAACTTAGCGCTAAATACATTGGCGCTAAGGTCGATCTTGACTTAAATAAAAAAGACCTCAAGGCCCTTTTTGATTATCTGCGCTTGTTTGCACGGCATAATAAAGGATTTTGCTTGTTAGAAGTCGAAAATAAGGACAACTATATCAAGATCAGTCTATGAATGTTTTTCAAAAAGATGGATGATCGCCAGATCCAAGATCGAGGTGACATGGTCAACGTCAAGCGAATAATAGATGGTCTTGCCATCCCTTCTGGTCTTGACGAGCTTTTGTGAACGCAGCGTCTTTAAGGCATGGGAGATAGCGGATTGTGACAAGCCTAGGATATAGGTCAGATCACCCACGCAGAATTCATTGTGATTGAGGGCGATCAAGATATTAAGGCGCGTATTGTCGCCCATTGTCTTAAAAAAGAGAGTTATGTCATTTAAATGATCTTCCGAGATAAGATCATTTTTTACTTTGATCGCTCTTTTATCTAATGGTGCTTTATCCTTTGTTTGCATGTTTATATTATATATTAAAAATAATAAAGAAGAAAATTAAATAAAATAAGTTGACATATGAACATATAAGCATATAATAAAGACAGGGAGGAAAGAAAGATGAGAAAGACTTACGAAATTGAAGTAGATTGCGCTAACTGTGCTAATTTGATGGAAGAATCTGCCCGAAAAACAAACGGTGTAAAAAATGCCGTGGTCAATTTTATGATGCAAAAGATGACGGTGGAATTTAATGAGGGCTTTGATGAAAAGAAGGTCATGCAGGATGTCTTGAAAGCTTGTAAAAAAGTTGAGCCGGATTGCGATATTAGTTTATAGAAGATCATGGAAGAATTGATAGTGAATGGCCTTTTGGCCTTTATCATTTTAGCTGCCCTGGTCTTAGAATTTTTGACTAAGAAAAAACATAACAGTCTTACCAAAAAACAACAAAATGTCCTTGATCGGATCTTTTTAGCTAGCATCATCTTATTGATCCTGCAGCTTTTTGGTACAGGCATCTTTGATGCATTAGGTCCCTATGGCCGCTATGTCAGACTGGCTTTTTATTTACTTGATTACTATATCATCGGTCATGACATTGTGAAAAAGGCTTATCGTGGGATACGCAATGGCCAAGTGTTTGATGAAAACTTTCTCATGGTCATTGCGACCTTGGGTGCTTTAGCTTTGGCGATCATTGAAAACGGCGATTACTTGGAAGCCATTGCGGTCATGTTGTTTTATCAGGTGGGCGAGTGGTTTCAAAGCTATGCAGTTGGTAAATCACGCCGCAACATCACGGAACTCATGGATATCAGACCTGATTATGCCAATATTGAAATAGGAGGACAGTTAAAGAAAGTTGATCCCTACGATGTGAAGGTCGGCGATGTGATCGTTGTTAATCCAGGGGAGAAGGTGCCACTTGACGGCATTGTGATCGCTGGTGTATCGACCCTCGATACAGCAGCTTTGACAGGCGAGTCTATTCCAAAGGATATCAAGGTAAATGAGGATATCATTTCAGGTTGTATCAATATGACCGGTGTCTTAAAGATAAAGACCACCAAGGAATTTGGTGAATCAACAGTATCTAAGATCTTGGAAATGGTTGAAAATGCGACTTCGCGTAAGTCGAGGTCCGAAGATTTTATTTCCAAGTTTGCCAGATATTATACTCCGGCAGTCTGTTTTGCGGCTTTAGCCTTAGCTGTCTTACCACCCTTATTTTTCTTGGTGTTAAAGGGCCAAAGTGATTTTATGACATGGTTTTATAGGGCCCTGACCTTCCTTGTTGCCTCTTGTCCTTGTGCTTTGGTCATCTCGATTCCTTTGAGTTTCTTTGCGGGGATCGGCGGAGCCTCTAAAGAAGGTATTCTTATTAAAGGATCTAACTATTTAGAGACTTTATCGAAGACTAAAACAGTCGTCTTTGATAAGACAGGGACCCTGACCAAGGGAGTCTTTGAAGTTGTTGCGATCCACCACAATAAGATCGATGAACAAAAACTCTTAGCCTATGCCGCCTATAGCGAGTGTGCATCATCACACCCGATCGCCAAGTCGATCCAGAAAGCCTATGGGCAAGCGATCGATCACACTAGAGTTAAAGACATCAAAGAACTTAGCGGCAAGGGCGTTATGGCGATCGTAGATGAACATGAAGTAGCTTGCGGCAATGACAAGCTCATGACTGCCTTGGACGTTATGCCTATTTCTTGCAAGAGCGTAGGGACGATCGTGCATGTTGCGATCGATCGCGTATATGCTGGACATATCGTAATCGCCGATAAGGAAAAACCTCATGCCCGTGAAGCGATCAAAGCCTTATATGAAAACGGCGTTAAAAGGGTGATCGTGCTGACTGGCGACATTAAGAAGGTGGCGGAAAAAGTAGCTGAAGAATTAGGCATTAAGGAGGTATATTCGGAGCTTTTACCCAATGATAAAGTCGAAAAGGTCGAAAGCCTGTTAGACAAGAAAGACGCAAAAGAAAAGCTTGCCTTTGTGGGCGATGGGATCAATGACGCGCCGGTCTTGGGCAGAGTCGATATCGGAATTGCCATGGGAGCAATGGGTTCGGATGCTGCGATCGAAGCAGCTGATATCGTCTTGATGGATGATGATCCCTTAAAGATCGTCAAGGCGATCAAGATCTCGCGCAAATGTCTAAGGATCGTTTATGAGAATATCGTCTTTGCGATCGGTATCAAATTGCTCTGTCTACTTTTAGTAGCGATCGGCATGGCCAATATGTGGTTAGCTGTCTTTGCGGATGTAGGAGTTATGGTATTGGCTGTCTTAAACGCCATCCGCTGTCTCTTTACCGACAAATTATAAAAAAAGAAGGGGCTGTGTAAAAACTCTGATCAATGATCATGAGCTTACATAGCTCTTTTTTTATAAAAATAAGGCTCAGGGAGTCGAACCCGGAGCCTTTTGGTACAATATCTTTGTTAAGGAGATATTTACCAT
>CALVCF010000047.1 GCA_944325935.1 uncultured Erysipelotrichaceae bacterium
GTTTTGAAAGTGATTAAAAGCGCTCTTTTGAAATACCAATTACACTTATAACTTAGCATAAAAACAAGCTATCTTCAACGCAATCCACACAATAGTGAACGCTTTTTGATATATGTTTTAGAAATTAAAAAAAAGATAAAATCTTTAATCTTGTTTTAGCAGATCTAAGATAGCAGCCCTTTCCTTTTTGCATAAAACATAAAAATCCAAGTAGGCATCATCATCCGCGATGGGAATATTGATACGGTTTTTGGGTGCGTTTTTAGACATTGTGACATTTGTGACAAAGTTGGGAATTGTTGAATATTCTGCGATCTCTCTTAATTCGTCAAGATCATCCTGTTTTAAGAAGCGCGATCTTTTCATATGCTTATCTAAAACTTCATTCCATTGGCCAATATCGCTGGATAATAGGAATGTTTGACCATCAATATCATTAAAACTGATACTGTGATGATATTTTGCTAGAAAATGGGTGGTAGGAACAGAAACATATAAATGTTCCCGCATTATCTTTTCGCATACCAGTCCTTCGATCTTTAGAGATCTATTTATAAAGATAAGATCATAAATATTATTGATCAGTTTCTTGACTAACTCAGCTTCTTCTTCGATCATAACAGAAATCTTCTTATTAGTAAGAATAGGTACAAATAAAGTAGGAAATTGATAGATGGGACCAGGGGCCGTTAATCCTATATTTAAGCTCTGACTCTTTTCTTTTAAAGTTTTGGCCTTTTCTTTTAAGTGGTCCATCATCATCATGATATCTTTGGCGTAAGATAAGATCTCTTTGCCATTTTCATTTAGTGTAATTTTATTAGCGCTTCTATCAAATAGCGTCAGGTCTAATTCAGCCTCTAGTTTTTGCATAGCCCTTGATAAAGAGGGTTGTGATAGGTGCAAGAGCTCACTTGATTTTAAAAGAGAGCCGGTTTCAGAAAAGACGATAAGATAGAATAAAAGCTCAGAATCGATCATAAGCGCTCCTTTTCAGTATGCGTTTTAATTATACTATCTTTCTATTTTGATATAAACATTTTACAAGATAAGCTTATAAAATACAGATGGAGGTGAAAAGATGAAAACACTTATTGTCTACTTCAGTTGGTCAAATAATACCAAGACTTTAGTTGAAAACATCAACAAGCAGTTTAATTATGACTTCGTTCGGATCGAAAGAGAGATTCCTTATTCTGATGACTATGATATCTGCGCATACAAAGAGGCTAAAGAAGAGGTCACAAAAAAGATCCATCCATCTATCAAAGACCTAAATATCAATGTCGGTCAGTATGACAGGATCTTATTGTTTTTCCCGATCTGGTGGTATACCTTCCCTATGCCGATCGCTGCCTTTATTGAAAGCATCAAAGGTTATAAAGGGAAAGTCTATGTGTTTGCCAACAGTTACACCAATGACCCTCAATATATGCTCAACAGCATGAATGATCTAAAAGCGATCGATCCAAGCATTAAATTTATTGAAGGACTTTTCAACAAATCAATTAACGAACATATTGCGTTTATCAAAAAGGAGGAGAACTAAAATGGAAATGTTTAAACTTTATAATGGAGTAGAGATTCCAGCAAATGGTTTTGGTGTCTACCAAGTAAGTCAGGCTGATTGTAAGGACAGCGTACTTATGGCTTTAAAGGCAGGTTATCGTCACATTGATACCGCTCAATCTTATTTTAATGAGAGTGAAGTAGGGGAAGCTTTAGAATCATGTGATATTCCAAGAGAGGAGATCTTTTTGACCACGAAGGTCTGGATCGATAATTATGGCGAAGGCAAGACTTATGATTCGGTTGTTGAATCTTTAAGAAAATTAAAGACAGATTATTTAGACCTTATTTTATTACATCAACCGGTCGGTGATTATTACAGCGCTTATCGGGATCTTGAAAAGTTATATGAAGAGGGCAAGGTCAAGGCGATCGGTGTTTCCAACTTTTACCCTGATCGTTTAGTTGACCTTTGTATGTTTGCTAAGATCAAACCCATAGTCAATCAGATCGAGGTCAATGTCTTCCACCAACAAACCGAAGCCAAGAAATGGGCTGATAAGTATGGTGTTGTCCTTGAAGCTTGGGCGCCGTTTGCTGAGGGACGAAACAATATGTTTCAAAATGAAACTCTAATGGCGATCGGGGCAAAACATCAAAAGAGTGTCGCTCAAGTCATCTTGCGTTGGCTATATCAAAGAGGAATCGTATCTTTAGCTAAATCAGTCCATGAAGAAAGGATCAAAGAAAACTTTGATATCTACACCTTTGAGTTAGATGAAGAAGATATGAATAAAATTGCCGCCCTTGATACCGGCACCTCTTCTTTCTTCAGCCACCAAGATCCCGCTATCATCGAATGGTTTGGCCAACTTATCATTGAAAGAAGAAAATAATTCATACAGGCGAGCGAACAGGAAATACTTGTTCGCTTTTTTAGTTTTTGTGCAAGTTAATAGCAATACAATAAATCAGGAAACTATTAAAGAAAAACGACAAAGATAATAATTGGTAAAAAGATCTAGAGTGTTAAATGTTGGCACCATACTGCAAATTTCGCCTTTTCATTGAAATGAGAAGACGGAGAAGGGTATTATAAAAACGCAAGAGAATCTTATGTATTTCTACAGATAAAGGAGAAACAAAAGTATGAAAAAAATTTTGTCTTGTGCTTTATCGCTGGCGGTAGCTCTTGGCCTGTTCTTGTGCCTTAATGTGCCTGCTGAAGCAACAGAAAACACTATGACTTTTAATGAATTCGTTGATGCTGTCATCGATAATAATGGTGTATTTGATGGACAGGGTGTTTTGGTAAAATGGGAACCTGATGAAAGTGTTAATGTCATTCATCGTATCCAAAAACCCAATGCACAATACCAACTATTTGCTGGTCTTGATGATGTGAAGATCCAAAATACTAATTTTGAGTATGTCCCACGCGATATACCGAACCATTCTGATGGTTGGAGCGGTAATAATAAGGATTGGACAAAGGAACAGATCCGCAATGCCGAATTCCAATTCTTAAATAGCGGCGACGTTATAATTGAAAATTGCCATTTTGAAAAGATTATTACTAGTCCTTATGGTAATGACAACAACCGCAATGGTGATGCGGACCGCAGCTTTATTGTAAGAGATTCTTCTTATAGCAATGTATATGACGCTTATGCCTTAAAGGATATTTATCCTGCAACCACTTATATAACAAACAATACTTTTACCAATTGCTCAGGTGCTATATATTTTGAGGGCGGTGTTACTAGAAAAGTGATTGAAATCAGCGGTAATACCTTTGATACAATTGATCAATATGCAAGTGTCAATGATAATGAAGATAAAAGAAATACGCGTGGTATCATTCAATTTTCAAGTTCAAATGTCTTAGATGAAAACACTTCATTGGTATTTGAAGACTCGACGATCGTTGGAAATACTGTAGCTCTAGATAACAGTGATACAGGCTTGCCTGTTATTAGAATGATCGCTAAACTTGGAGCAGTAGAGATCAAAGGCTGGAATCCTGGTGATCCTATGTCGATCAAGTCAGATGGCGATAACTTGACCCTGCCTGATCTTACAAGCGGAGTTTCGTCATCTGATGGCGTTAGCTATACCTTTATGGGTTGGGCTAAACGCGCCGACTATTTAGGCCCCTACGATCTAAGTAATGTCGATAAGTTGTTGAAAGCTAAAGATACAGCAGAAAAAGGCGAATTCTATTATGCCGTTTATGAAGTAAAATATACCGTTACTTATAAAGATGGAGCAAATGGCGTAGTATTCGCGGATGTGGTCTATAGCGGCATAAAGCCAGGCGATAAGACTCCGTCTTTTGATGGAAATATCGAAAGAGAGGGTTATACCTTTGTTGGTTGGGATAAAGAAGTAAGCTCGACGGTTGAAGGAAATGCGACATATACAGCAGTTTGGCAAAAGAATGAAATCCCAGAAACTCCAACCGATACGCCATCTGATCCTCCAACAAAAGGACCTGGAGAAATCGTTATTCCCGATACAAGTGTCGTCAGCTTAGGAATTTCTTATCTTGTTATAGCAGCAGGCGCACTGGCGGTCGTTTTAACTCATAACAGCAAGCATTAATAAAGGAACAAACTGAGATAGTTTAAGAAGGGTGTGAAAATAGTCTAAGTTCATTTAGACTTATCACACCCTTTTAATATATTTAATCGAAAAATAAAACCGAGATAAAGCCTTTAAATAGGGGCATCTCGGTTGTTTAGAAAATAATGGTGGAACTATACTCTTTTAAAGACGAACCATGGATAGGTTCTTTATTTTCTAGTGCTGCATCGATAGAGCGTGTAGATAACATATCAGTTGCTTTAGATATTCTGTTTTGCTCGTTTAAAGGAGGAACGGGTATCATTATCTTGTTCATATTTTCTTGAGTAAGTTTTAATCTTGTTGTTCCATATACATAATCTGTATAATCAATTGAATTTAAACAGCATAATAGATATGCTGAAGATATTAAAGATTTTAAAATGTGCACGTGGTTGTTAACCGATACTTTTCCATTAACAATATATGCTTTTGAAGCAAATTTATCTAAAAATGGCGCACCATCTTCTCCCAACAAAACATATTTTCCATCAAAGATGTAATCGTCTATAAAGCCCACTTGCCCTGTTGAGCCATAATATGGGTAAAGTAATTGTCTTTCTTTTTTTGCTATGCGTTTCTTTCTTTCAGAAGAATTAATTGGTTTTCTGCTACTATCAAAGTTAATAGCAATGGTACTTAATCTTACCCACAACCAATTTTCTGGTAAAACAAAAGGTACTTCAGCATCTATATATTTTACTTTACTTCCAATCTTCTCATAATAAGAGCTATCATCACCTTTAAAGATAACAGATTCCTCTTTATCACGCTTGATTTTCCCTTGCTTGATGAGCTCTTCTTTTTCAGCTCTAATGCGTTCTAATAAAACAGAAGCCGGTTCATTATTCGGATCTTGAGGAACTAGTTTGCCACGGATTGCTAAATCTAGAATTTTTGATTTAGCAACAGTTATACATTTTTCTTTTTTGAGCTTCTGAGCCGTCGCCTTTCACCGCGGCCCTAAAATTTTGCATAAACACGACACAAGATCAGCAGCGTGTAAGCAATCAGAAAAAACTAAACCGCCTGTCCCTATGGCCGAGATAAGGGTCATTAGGACAGGCGGTT
>CALVCF010000048.1 GCA_944325935.1 uncultured Erysipelotrichaceae bacterium
AATATCTGTAACTCAACTGAGTATGTTGGCGATAGCAATATCAGACATGCTGCGTAGGAGACTATACGTCCTGTCCTACGATGGGTAATGGCATACCCATACCTTGCACTGCGACCTAATAGAAATATACTGGTCAGCCACTAGTGGTGGCAGGTAGCAAGAATCCCCCGTCTTCAGACATGGGGAGTGTCAATCATTTGTATTGGTATTTTCTTGAAGCGTCAGCTGCACTTCTATTTCTTGGTCATTCCGAATGACCTTCATTGAGACTTTATCGCCAACCGACAATTCGTTTAAGACCGAACTCAGATCCGTGTAGCTTTCGATCGTTTCGCCATTAAATTCAATGATGCGGTCATAAGTTTGCAGACCGGCCTTTTCAGCCGCCGACCCCTCTTGAATATCGGTGATATAAAGACCTGGTTCAAAGCCCTGCATGCTGTTGCCGACCTGGGTAACAGTCACGCCCAAAGTTGGACGGTCTTTGACATAACCATTTTCAATAAGTTCGTCAGCAACTCTTAAAACGGTATTGGAAGGGATCGCATAGCCTAGACCTTCCACCGTCATACCATTGGCGGCATTGGTGGTTTTGGCATTGACAATACCGATGAGCTGACCTGAGATATTGAATAGTCCGCCACCTGAATTACCGGAATTGATCTCGGCGTTGGTTTGAAGAAGGACCATTACCTCGTTGTCGATCGTGATCTCACGATGTAAAGCAGAGATGATGCCGGTCGTAACGGAAATGCCAGAACCTAGAGGATTGCCGATAGCAATCGCATCATCGCCGATCTCGATCGAATCCGAATCGGCAAAAGTCGCATAAGGCAGATCGCTTGCATCGATCTTTAAAACGGCAATATCTGATTTTTCATCGCTTCCGACCAATTCTGCATCGTATTCGATATCGTCATTAGTGCAAACCTTGATCGTTTGAGCTCCCTCGATCACATGGTGGTTGGTGACGATATAGCCATCATCAGAAATGATGACGCCTGAGCCTGAAGATGTACCAGTGCTTTGACCGAAAATACTTTCTTCCACAACACCGGCTTCTACTCTGACAACGGTGTCATAGGCCGCTTCGATCGCTGATTTGACATCAGAAGATTCTTTGTTGGTATAGACAACTTGCGAGTTATTGGCGCTAAGAGGGCTGGTATTTTCGTTGATGAGCTCATTTGCTCCTAAAGTACCGGCAAAAGCGCCCAATAGAGCTACTAAAAATATAATACAAAAGTTTTTGATCTTAAGTTTCATTTATCTCACCTCATCTACTATTATAAATGAGAATGTGAATAACAGGTGAATTCAGCTTGATATTTCTATGATCTTAAAGGCGGTGTGCAGACCGTCAAGAGCACAAGACATGATGCCGCCACCATAGCCTGCCCCTTCGCCTATCGGATAGAGGCCTTTTGTATTTACACTTTGTCGGCTTTGGTCTCTTTTGATGCGCAAAGGAGCGCTAGAACGCGTTTCAGGACCTACAATAATGCCTTTGTCAATAAAACCCGGCAAGAGCTTATCAAAATGATGAAGCGCCTCATGGAGGGCTTTGTTGATAGGTGCATCAAAAAACGCATTGAGGTCGTAAAGTTTCGTCCCTAGGCGATAGCTGCTGTTGAAGATGAGGGGATGGACTTCCTTTTTTAAGTAGTCTTTGATATTTTGGGCCAGTGCTTTATTGGATCTTGTAATATCATAAGCCTTTTTTTCAAGCGCTTTGATATAATCTAAGGGAGCAAATAATGCCTCGCCGTAATCAGAAGTGTCGATCTGCACCAAGATCGCGCTATTGGCTAATTGTGAGTCGCGCTTGTAGTAAGACATGCCGTTTGTTAAGACGCGATCTTTTTTAAAACTGGCATTGACGATTTCGCCGCCGGGGCACATGCAAAAACTAAAGACGCCCTTATTAAGACTGGTCTTAGCTCTTAAAAAATACTCGCTTGGTATTTCTTTTAAAAACGCGTAGTTGTCCTTGTATTGCAGGCGATCGATCAATTCTTGCGGATGTTCGACACGAAAACCGACGGCCAGCGCTTTGTTTTCCAGATAGACGCCCTTTTTATATAGGAGCTCATAGATATCTTCGCTTGAATGTCCACAAGCCAAGATCACGACCGGGCTTTGATAAGTTCCTTTTGCGGTTATGACCCCTTTGATCTGATGGTCTTTGATCAATAGATCACTGACTCTTTCATCAAAATGAAAGGAGCTTCCTTTTTGCATCATGTCATCAGTAAGATTTTGGATGACCGTGCGGATCTTATCGGTACCGATGTGTGGATGGTGCTCGTAGCGTATTTCACAAGGTGCACCATAAGCGATCAGCACCTCTGTAATGAAAGAGATGAGGGGGTCTTTGATACGTGTTGTCAGCTTGGCATCCGAGAAAGTTCCGGCTCCTCCCTCGCCAAACTGAACATTAGATTCCTCGTTCAGTTCACCAGTTTTTAAAAAGTGCTCTACAGCTTTAACTCGATTTAAGATCCGGCTCCCTCTTTCAAAGACGATCGGTTTAAAACCGGCTTTCACTAAAAGGTAATTCGCAAAAATTCCGCTTGGTCCATAACCGATAATGATGGGGCGAAAGGGGTATTGTTGCGGTTTGAGTTCAAGTTTGAAAGGTTTATATAATTCAACATCCTTCAGGTGCAAAAAACGTTGCTCGTTTTTAATTTCGACGATAAGGCTATAACTGTAATGGGCTTTTTTTCTGAGGTCTAAAGACCGATGTTCGATCTTGTAGCTGAACTTTTCATCTTTGTCTAAATGCAGTTTATGACGCAGTTTTAAAGCGAGTTTTTCTTCACCTTCTAAAAGATCTAATTTTACCTGTCTTACAATGATCATGCCCCCATTATAACAAAATTCCTGCTTAAAAATTTGCCATAAGAATCCGGAATGTGCATAATACAAATTATGAATAAGACGCGTTTGGTCTCCCAAAAACAAGCCAAAAGGGAATTTAGTTTGATCGGTAAAGGCTTGCTGCTTTATTTTTTGGCGGTGCTTTATGTTCCTTTTTTGTTGGAACTCTATTTGGAAACAAGGCATATCAGGATCGCTCCTGATCTTAAAAGCTACGCTCTTATCTTTTATGTGGTGATCATCTCTTTTTTGTGTTTTTTCTTTATCAAAAGCGCCCTTAGATTCAAAGTCAAAGATTTCTTGCGCCCCAGCCATTTTGGCTTCAGAGATTTTTTATTGGCGCTATTGTATACTTTGGCTCTAGGCAGTTTTCTTATTTTTCTTTTAGAAATCATCGGCCATTACTTGCCTCTTGATCGGATCACTCTATTCCCGATCGGTTTTAAGAACATTGCATTAAATCGCTATGATCCCATCATCGCCATCAACTATGTTTTGATCACGCCTTTGTTAAGCGAGTTTTGTTTCAGAGGGGTCTTATTGAGGGCCTTGGGAAGATATGGCAATACTTTCGCCAGCTTGGCGATCTCTTTGTTGTTTGGCTTGGCCCATGCTTCTTTGCGGGATGCTGTTGTCTACTTTGTCTTGTCTTATATCTTATGCCTTATCACGATCAAGTATCACGATATCAAGCCAGCGATCATCGTCCACATCGTCTTCAATGCCTGGGTCTATCTCTTGTTTGTGATCATTACCCCGGCATCTTTGCTCAGTTATATCTTTGTGGCCGCACTTTATGTTTTAGTCACTATCCTTTTTTTCTTGCGCTTTTATCCTTTTATTCATCTTAGATGGCGCCATAGCTTTAATTTAGCTAGTTCTTTGTTTTTGAGACGTCCAAGCATCATTTTAGTGTTTATAATATTAGTAGTATATCTGATAGTAGGAGGTTTCAATGCGCTATAGTTTTGCAAATGATTATTGTTTAGGGGCTGATGTCAAGATCTTAAAGGCTCTGGTCGAGGAAAATTTTATGCAGAAGGCCGGTTACAGTTTCGATGTCTCTTCGATGGCTTTAAGGGCCAAGGTCCAAGAGCTGGTAGGCGACCCTAAGGCCAGCGTCTTTTTAATAACGGGTGGGACCATGTGCAATATTGTAGCCATCAGCCATCTTTTAAGACCTTTTGAGGCCGTCATGACCTGCGATAGCGGTCACATCGTCGATCATGAAGCGGCTTCGATCGAAGCTCATGGCCATAAGGTCATCGCGACTAAGGGCTATGACGGCAAGATCGATCTTTGCGCTTTGGAAAGAGAATATGCACGTTATAAGGATTGTCATATGACCAAGCCGCGCCTTGTGTTCTTATCGCAGTCCACTGAATTGGGGACGACCTATACAAAGGCAGAATTAAAGGCTATATGCAAATGGTGTCATGAAAGAGATCTTTTTGTATATATGGATGGAGCAAGGCTTGCCAATGCCCTGGCTTTAGCTGATTGTGATCTGAGTCTTAAAGATATCTATGAATTAGTTGATGCCTTTTATATCGGCGGGACCAAAAACGGACTTCTTTTTGGCGAGGTTTTGGTGATCAAAGATGAAGCGCTCGCCAAGGATTTATACTATCTTTTAAAACAAAACGGCGCCCTCTTAGCCAAGGGCTTTGTCATGAGCGAACAATTCTTAGCTTATTTTAAAGACGACCATTACTTGAAACTGGCTCATCATGCCAACGTGATGGCCGATGGTTTAAGGAAGGCTTTTTTAAAGGCTGGTCTTGAACTTTATGGAACTTCCAAGACCAACCAGGTCTTTATCAAGGTCGATCCCTTATTAAAGGATTATCTCGCCAGAGAATACGAGTTTAGCCAATGGGGCAAAGATGGCGACCAAGAGATCGTCCGCTTTGTAACTTCTTGGGCGACGCCAAAAGAAGTGATCGAAGATTTCGCAAAGTATCTAGAGGCTTATCATGAATAAAATGATCAGTAGCTATGACGGACATCAGTTAGCTCTTTTAGAAAAGAAGAGTCTCGCCCCCTGCGTCAATTTTTTGATCGTGCATGGAATGTGTGAACATAAGGAGCGCTATGAAGATCTGCTCAATTATCTAAACGAGCGTTCGATCAATACTTATATTTATGATCTAAGGGGCCATGGAGCCAGCGATGAAAAAGAAAATTACGGTTACTTTAAAGAAGGTGCCAAAAGCCTTATAGAGGACCTCGATACGGTCATTGAATATATCAAGAGCGAAAACGATCTGCCAATCATCCTTTTAGGTCACTCGATGGGATCCTTGATCGTTCGCGAATACTTAAAAGAGCACGATGACAAAATTGCTGGATTGATCGTCATGGGTTCAGTGAGCTATAATCCGCTCGCCAAATGGGGATCAAGGCTCGCCAAACTTTTAAAATTGTTTAAAAACGAAAGATATCGCTCCAACCTCATCCAAAAAATGGCTCTAGCATATGACAAGCAATTTGAAAATGAAGGAAGTTTTGCCTGGTTATCAAGTGATAAAGAAGTAGTTAAGGCTTATAAGGAAGACGACCGCGACGGCTTTGTCTTTACTTTAAATGGCTTTATGACCTTATTTGGTCTTGTCGAAAGCGTCTATGATACAAATGCATACCATGTCAAGAATAAAGATCTTAAGATCTTATTTATGGCAGGGGAAACAGACCCAGTCATCATATCAAAAGATGACTATCTAAAAGCGGTATCTTCACTTAAGACCCCTTATCCGCATACTAGCTACCTGCTATACCCTGATATGCGCCATGAGATCCTGAATGAAAAAGATAAAAAGAAAGTCTTTGAAGATATCCTAGATTTTATTGTGCAGGTGATCGCATGATAAGAAGGGCAAAAGAGGAAGACCTCATGAAGGTAATAAAGCTAGTCAAAGAGCTGGAGCCTGATAGTGATCTGGATGATGAAAAAATCCAGTCGATCTTTTTGCGTCTTATAAAAAGCAAAGATCATTTTATGTGCGTCTTTGAGAAAGAAGAAGTTTTATCCTATATGGTCTTAAGACTGGAAGGGCAGCTGCATCATGCAGCTGAGGTTATAAATTATGCGACAAAAAACCCATAGACAAGTCTATGGGATGAATGCCGCTTATATTTTTGCTTGAATATTTCATAGAATAAATATATAATATATGTATAAAAGAAAGGATATTTGTATGGGTAGACCAAAGTTAAACAATGTACAAATTAATATATCTATTCCCTTAGAATGGAAAAAGGAACTTGAAAATCTTGCTCGCATATATTCTGTTGAAGAAGGGAAGACTGTTACCTTTCTTGATCTAATGCGAAGAGGTATTCAAGAAAAATATCAGTTAGGAGAAAATGGCGATGAGCGAGGAAAGATATCATAGCGCTTCGCATTGCAAGTATTTGATACAATATCATATTATATGGTGTCCTAAATTTAGATTTTCTGTACTAAACAATGACGCTCAAGATATCCTAAAAAGCATATTAAGAAAGATCTGTAATGATTTTAACTATAATATTAAAGCACTCGAAGTAACGGGTGACCATATACATATATTTGTAGATGTCCCACAGACTGTTGCTCCTTGTGATGTTGTAAGAACTCTTAAGAGTATCAGTGCAATAGAATTGTTTAAGGTGTATCCAAAATTAAAACGATTTTATGCAAAATGCGGCGCTTTATGGTCAAGAGGATATTTTGTATCAACCGTTGGACATATAAGTGAAGACACAGTAATTAAATATATTGAAGAACAGAAAAAATGATAGATAATGAAGATTATAAAAAATATCTAAGACAATTTCATAAATTATCAAACAGACATGTCTTGATCATAGAAGCCGACATGCCTTATTCTGATGTGCAAAAAGTGTTGCTTCTCTTTAATAAGATCAGAAAAGCAGGCAATGAGCTTGTAGGTCTTATGAGAAAAAGATACGAACAGCTTTTACGCACTAAGAAATATCGAAAGCTATTATCCTTGTATGGCAATACCGAAGATAAGGCTAAGCGCAAGATCCTTGCCCGCCAGCTTAATGAGATGCAGAAACGATACAATGTCACATGGGATCATTGTCGAAGCTCTATGATACCTATAGGCAAAAAGTATGGGATAGATGCTGTATTTGCACTCACTAAAGCCGAAGACATATGGGAAGGTATAGAAAAATGTCTATATGACAATGGTAAGACCATTCATTTTTCAAAATATGGCGATCTTCCCTCTATAAGGGCAAAACAAATAAATCGTGGCATTTCTTTATTCGTTAAAAATAATAAGCTACAATTTAAACTCAATAAGATGGTGTTTGATATAAAAGTTAATGACAGATTTCAAAAAGATGAAATAAGTGCTGTCCTTTCATATCTTTCAAGACCTGAGATCATAGATAAAGAAGTTGTTGAAACATTTATTAAGGATGCCTATTGCATAGATACCTACAGACCTTGTTATGCCACACTTGTACCTAAGATGATAAGAGGTAAATACAGAGTCTTTTTACACCTTACTATTGAAGGTAAGGCAAAACCTAAATACGATAAGTTTGGCTATCCAAGATACATCTTTGGTAAAGGCATTGTCGGAGCCGACATTGGAACACAGACAGTCGCTTACACTTCTGATGCCGAAGTCGGACTTAAAAACTTATCAGAAAGAGGTAACAGTATCCATGAATCCGAAAGAAGGGAGCGCCTGCTTCATCGAGCGATGGACAGATCCAAAAGAGCGATGAATCCGCAAAATTATAATGAAGATGGCATTATTAAGAAAGGACGTAAATTTTGGAGATATTCAAACCATTACAAAAAGTTAAGAGCTAAATATTCTGAATTATGTCGCATCAATGCGACTAACAGACAGCTTGCCATAAACGAAGATGCCAATCATTTGAGAAGCTTAGGAAATGTTCTTATAACTGAGACAAAAAATGCAAGTAAACTGATGAAAAGAACTAAAGAAACTACTAAGAACGATAAAGGTAAATTCAATAAGAAAAAACGTTTTGGCAAATCGATTAGGAATCGTTGCCCATCTAAATTTCAAACCACTGTTGAAAAAAAGTTTGAAATATCATGCGGCATATATATAGAAGTGCCAAATGATTATAGAGCCTCACAATATGATCATACTGCCAACGATTATATTAAAAAGAAACTGTCTGATAGAATGTATAAACTTTGCGATGGAACTTTGGTACAACGAGATTGGTATTCTTCATTCTTATTGTACTGTTACGACTTTAAAACTGAAAATATAGATAAAAACAAATGTATTAGTGAATTTAAAAAACATTACATAAAAGAAGAAGCCTTAATAAAACATATCAAGGCTAACAGAATTAAAATATTAAACAGCGGCATTAACTTAGCATAAATTAATTGCCTCTCTTAGGGAGATTGACTATCCTTCCTTATCAATAGATAGAAATTTACCGCTAATGTGATCATAGGATTGCTTGGTAATAAAAGTTCTTACTCAAATAGACTTATACTTGTAAATCCAAAGTCTGAAAATGATGTACGATTACAAGCTAAACTTGGAAATAAGAACTCCATGGGCTTGCCCGTGGGAGTAGTCAGGGAGGTCGTCGAACTTTGCGTTGATGAAAAGGCCAGAAACCAAGGCATCGGTCATCTGATGATCGAATACGCCAAGCATTTAGCTAAAGTAAAAGATGCCGAGATCTTAGAACTTACGACTAACCAAAAACGCAAGGCGGCCCATCGTTTTTACGAGCGGGAAGGTTTTAAAAACACCCACTTTAAATATACTTTAGATCTTTAAGGAGGAGAGGATATGGATGATCAAAAAAGAGACAGGATGTTACATGAACCGGTAGCTAAGCTCATCAACTCCTTAGCTCTTCCTACTATTATTTCAATGCTTATAACGTCACTATACAATATGGCCGATACCTACTTTGTGGCCCAGCTCAATAATGATTCAGCTACGGCTGCAGTAGGGATTGTTTTTGCGATAATGGCCCTCATTCAAGCCTTGGGCTTCTTTTGCGGGCATGGCTCGGGTAATTTTATCTCGCGCGCCTTAGGTGCTGGCAAGATCCACGAAGCCAAAGCGATGGCAACGACCGGTCTTGTGCTTTCCCTGATTTTCGGTTTGATCCTGATGGTCTTTGGTTTGATCTTTATTGAGCCTTTGTCGCGGATTTTGGGGTCGAGCGAAACGATGTTGCCTTATTCTTTGGCCTATATGTCCTATATTCTATTAGGTGCTCCTATTATGATGGGATCGCTGGTTATGAATAATCAATTGCGCTTTCAAGGCAATGCCCTTTATGCCATGATCGGTATTACCAGCGGTGGCATCCTAAATATCATTTTGGACCCGATCTTTATTTTTGTCTTTCACATGGGTATAGCAGGAGCGGCTTTGGCGACCATATTGTCGCAATGCATCTCTTTTGTCATTTTATTTATTGGCGTTATGAAAAGCGACTCCATGTCTTATAGCTTTAAAGACATCCATCTTGACCGTTATTATCTTCAAAATATTGTCAAAGGTGGACTTCCTTCGCTTTGCCGTCAAGGTATTTCTTCTTTGTCTTCGGCGACCCTTAATATTTGTGCGGGAATGTTCGGTGACAGTGCGATCGCTGCGATCTCCGTTGTCAATCGCATTACCCAATTCTGTTTCTCGATCGTCATCGGTTTTGCCCAAGGCTTTCAGCCGGTCTGTGGTTATAACTATGGCGCTAAACTCTATAAGCGTGTCAAAGAGGCTTTTTGGTATACGGTCAAGGTCGGTATTTGTTTGATCGCGATCATTTCTCTTGTCGCCTTTATTTTCGCCCCGGAAATAATGCATCTTTTTGAAGGTGACGCCACAGGACAGGTTTTGGCGATCGGAAGAACTGCCTTGCGCTTTCAGTGTCTTACACTCTTCTTAACGGTTTTTGTAACTGTTGCGAATATGATGCTGCAAGTCGTCGGCAAGATGAAAGAGGCCTCCATTTTAGCTTCGATGCGTCAAGGTATCGCTTTGATACCGACGGTATTCTTGTTAGCGAACACAATCGGATTATTAGGTGTTGAGATCGCTCAAAGCATTGCCGATATCATCTCGCTTTTAGTGGCTATTCCTTTGACCTACAGTTTCTTTAAGCAACTTAAAAACGAAGAAATGCTTCGCAGCCAAGCCTGATTTTAGCTTAATTAACCTATGATCATCTCAGACGAGATGATTTTTTTATTGAAATACTAAAAATACTTATGATCGAACTTATTTGAGTCAGTAAAACTAATGACGTCTTGTTTCCTTCGATGACAAATCATTGGCTTTTACCTTGTTTTCTATATAGTGATGATTCTTGCAAGATGGCATTTTTTCTTAAATTTCCGAAATAAGGGGTTTAAGCCCCTCTTTTTTCTTTATCTGTTCCCATTTTATTATAAAAGCCCCTATTTTAGGGGCTTTTTTGAATATAAAATGGTCCCCAAAGCCGGACTCGAACCGGCATGGTTTGCACCAAACGATTTTGAGTCGTTCGCGTCTACCAATTCCGCCATATGGGGATGCTGGCAGGGGTGACAGGGATCGAACCCGTATCAGTGGTTTTGGAGACCATCGTACTACCATTGTACTACACCCCTAACTGCCAAACGATTATAGCATAGCTTCTTTATAAAATGCAAATTTTAGATTAATTTCAGAAAAGGCTAAAAAATGCTAGAATAAAATTAAGATTAGGAGGTATCTTTATGATCGATTATACCGAAGGTTCAAATAAAGAATATCATATTGGAGTAGGAAAGGGCGATGTAGGCCGCTACGTGATCTTGCCAGGTGACCCTAAACGTTCAAAAAAGATCGCAGCTTTTTTTGATGATCCCAAATTAGTGGGGGACTCAAGGGAATATGTTACCTATACCGGCTATTTGAATGGCGAAAAAGTCTCTGTAACTTCAACCGGCATCGGTGGACCCAGCGCCTCGATCGCCATGGAAGAATTAGTTAAATGCGGAGCCGATACTTTCATTCGCGTTGGGACCTGTGGTGGGATGGACCTTGATGTCTTGGGCGGAGACCTGGTTATCGCTACGGGCGCCATCCGTTTTGAAGGCACTTCAAAGGAGTATGCCCCAATCGAATTTCCTGCGGTGGCCGATCTTGACATTGTGAATGCTTTGATCAAAGCCTCCAAAAAGCTCGACAAGCGCTATCATGCCGGCATTGTCCAATGCAAGGACTCTTTCTATGGTCAGCATCGGCCGGAGACCCTGCCTAATGCGAATGAGCTTTTAACTAAGTGGGATGCCTGGTGCAAGCTGGGGACCAAGGCTTCGGAAATGGAATCAGCCGCCTTATTCGTCGTAGCTTCTTATTTAAAGGTGCGCTGTGGGAGTGTCTTTTTGACCGTTGCCAATCAAGAAAGAGCCAAACGCGGCTTAGAGAATAAACAGGTCCACGAGACCAGCGGCGCCATCGAGACGGCGATCGAAGCGCTCAAGATCTTGATCGATGAAGATCGCGCTTAGACTAGCTCTTTTATCTAGCAATCTGATTTTAATTGTCATGGGTCTATCTTTTGATATGCTCCATGACAATTTTTCTGGTGTCATGGATCGTTATCTGTTTTTTCTTGTTCTTGTGGCTTTGACTTTATTTATAAGCTTTGGCCTTGTTTTTAAGAATAAGTACTGTTTTTCTTTTGCTATCGGCACCCTTTTAATCTTTATGCCTTATTTTCATGTCGTTTGGGCTTATCTTGGGGTCTTTTTGATCTTTATCTCTTTGACTTTAAGTATTGAGGAATATCGCACTAGGGACTTTGTTTTGGTCTATAAAGCCTATCGCATTATCTATATAGCCGCGCTTTTGATCTTTTTAAATATCATGTTTTTTATGATCGTCAACGCTCTTTGCGAGATCATATTTTATATGGGAATCAGTTTTGAGATCGAGCTCTTTTTAAACCATGCGGAAAGTGTTAGAATAAAGCGTGACTAAAACTAGGAGAAAGATGTATATATGAGTTTAACTGCTGGTATTGTGGGTCTTCCTAATGTAGGTAAATCGACCCTATTTAACGCTATAACTAACAGCCGCATCGAAGCGGCCAATTATCCCTTTGCAACGATCGAACCCAATGTGGGGGTCGTGGAAGTAAAGGATGAAAGATTAGATGAATTGACCAAGCTTTTTGAACCTAAAAAGACGATCTATACGACTTTTGAATTTACCGATATCGCCGGTCTTGTCAAAGGGGCATCAAAGGGTGAAGGATTAGGCAATAAGTTTTTGGCTAATATTCGTGAGGTCGATGCGATCTGCCATGTCGTGCGCTGTTTTGAAGATAGTGATATCACCCATGTCTATGATGGGATCGATCCTTTAAGAGATATCGAGATCATCAACTATGAACTTATCATGGCTGATCTTAGTACAGTCGAAAACCGTTTGGCCAAGACGCAAAAGAAAGTCCAAACTTCTAAAGAAAAGAATGCAGTAGCTGAATATGAGCTGTTAAAAAAAGTTCAAGCGGTACTGAATGCCGGGGAGCTTATCAAGACGATGGACCTTAGCGAAGATGACGTGGCCGTTTTGAAACAGTATAATTTTTTGACCTTAAAGCCAGTTATCTATGTCGCTAATGTCAAAGACGAAGATGTCAATGAGCCCTTGAATAATCCTTATTATGTCAAGGTAAGTGAATATGCCAAAAATGAAGGTAGCGAGGTCCTGGCGATCAGTGCTAAATTAGAAGAAGATCTCAGCGATCTTGCAAGTGATGAGAAAAAAGCCTTCTTAGAAGACTTGGGTATCAAGCGCTCTGGTCTAGATGAACTTATCTTTAAGGCCTATCATCTTTTGGGCTTGGCGACCTTCTTTACCGTCGGCAAAGACGAGTGCCGGGGTTGGACCTTTAAATTAGGCATGAAGGCACCAGAATGTGCGGGCATCATCCATACAGACTTTGAAAAAGGATTTATTAGAGCAGAAGTTTATACCTATGAAGATATCATGGAATATAAAAACGAAGCCAAGTTGAAAGAGATGGGCAAACTGCGCTTAGAAGGGAAAGACTATGTCGCAAAAGATGGCGATATCATGCATTTTAGATTTAACGTCTAAAGATCCAGCTTATTTTCCGGTGCTCAATGCCTTGCGTCATGGAGCCAGGATTCTTTTGGCGGATGGTACAAATTTTTTGATCAGTGATGAAGATGAGCGTTGTCTTTATATCATTGCGCAAGATCTTGAGACCTATTTGGCCTATGAGTTCCTTGTTGACTATGATCAATATGATTGGATCAAATCTTACGATGAGATGATTGCCGATTATATCGCTAAGGCCAATCACAAATACCGCGATGAATTATGGCGCATGAAGGTCGCTGTTTATGATAAAGATGAGCCTTTAGCAGTCGACAGCAGTTTTATTCGGCCTTTAGATATTACCTATTATGGGGTGATCGGAGCCCATTATGAATATTATGATGATGAAGAACTGACAGCCGCCCTAGAAAACGGCTTTGTCTTTGGCTATTTCAAGGGTGAAGAACTCTGCGGCTTTATTGGTTTGCATAGCGATGCATCGATCGGCATGCTTCGCGTATTTGAAAAATATCGCCGCCAGGGGATCGCTTATGCCTTAGAGTCATATCTTATCAATCTTAGCTTATCTTTAAAAATGATTCCCTTTGCCGAAATAAAGGCCGATAATACCGCATCTTTAAAACTGCAAGAAAAACTGGAAATGTTGATGGGCCGAAGCGATGTTTTTTGGGTGATCCATAGTGCGAGCTAGCTACCTCATTGCCGTTTCAGGTGGTCCGGATTCGATGGCCCTTTTGGATCTAGCCCGACGTTTTGGATACAAACTGATCGTCTGTCATGTCAATTACCAGAAAAGGAAGAGCGCTTGGCGCGATGAGGCGATCGTCAGAGCTTATTGCGATCGCTATGGGCTTCCCTTATATGTAGCATACGCCGGGGAATTGAAGGGTAATTTTCAAGCATCAGCCCGTCTTTTTCGCTATGAGTTCTTTTTAAAAATAGCGGAATTGACCAAGGCCTATGATATTTTGATGGCCCATCAAAAGGATGACTTTTTAGAGACTCTTTTAATGCAGGTAGATAGGAAAGAATATACGACTTATTACGGCATTAGAAAAAAGAGCTTCTATAAGCATTTGCGGGTCTATCGGCCTTTGCTCGATCTAGATAAAAAAGCGCTTGAAACTTATTGTCAGAAACAGCATATCGCATATGGGATCGATGAGACCAATCTTTCCGATCATTATACGCGCAATTATATGCGCCATCATCCCTTGAGCAAATTGAGCCCTTCTTCAAAAGAAAAATTGTATCGCCAAGTTTTAGCGATCGATGAAAAGCTTATCCAAAAAGAAGAGGCATATCTAAAAAAATACAGTTTGAAAAATACCTATAATATGGATGAAATAAAGCAAATCGGGGACCTGCGCTTATTCTTAGATATCAAACTGAACAAGCACATGAGCTATGACGAGTATCGTGAAATAAAAAGGCAACTTTTCACATCTTCTACGATGCAATATGGTCATAGAGATCGTCTTTTGTTCAAAGAGGGTGACATAGTTGATTTTTTGATCAAAGATGAGTATGAAATAAAGGTCGAATCAAGAAGAGCGATCGCCAATGACTATGTCAAGACCAGCTTGTATAAACAAAAGGACTATAGCGAGATCCATTTAGAAGACAGCGATTTTCCGCTAGTTATACGCAATTTTAAAAAAGGCGACAAGATAAGATTAAAAGAAGGCAACAAGAAGGTCAGCCGGATCTTTATTGACCGCAAGGTGCGAAAAAGCCAGCGTCTTTTAGCCCCAGTCGTCTTAAATAGACGCGGTGAGATCATCATGGTGCCGCCTTATAATGTAAAAGCGGGCTATCTAGAAAAGAAGCCGAATTATTTTATCAAAAATTTGCTAATGGAGCGCTAAATACAGGCCTTTTCATTGAAAGGGAAGTTTCAATATGCTAAAATGTTTGAACATAGGGGGACATAACATGCATCCAGATATTCAAGAAATACTCGTATCAGAAAAAGCAATCATCGCACGATGTGAAGAACTAGGCAAGAAGATCACCAAGGACTATGAAGGCAAAAAGCCGATCCTGGTTGCACTTCTTAAAGGCTCGGTCCCTTTTATGGCAGAGCTTATGAAATACATCGACCTAGATCTCGAGATCGATTTTATGGATGTTTCCAGCTACGATGGTACCGAGTCGGTGGGTGATGTTAGGATAAACAAAGACTTGAGCAATTCTGTTCAGGATGATGATATTATTTTGGTCGAAGACATTGTTGATACAGGTCGCACCTTAAAAAGAGTTATCGAATTCTTATATCAAAAGGGTGCTAAAAGCGTGAAGGTCGTCTCTTTACTGGATAAACCTGATCGACGAGTCGTCAAGATCGATGCGGATTATGTCGGTTTTAAGGTCCCAAATGAATTTGTAGTCGGTTTTGGGCTAGACTACAATCAAAGATACCGCAATTTACCTTATGTAGGGATCTTGAAACGCGAGTGTTATTAAGGAGAAGTTTGAAATAGATGCAAAACAGAAACAATCGCAATCGGGCGCTATTTAGTCTGCCTTATCTCATTGTGATGATCTTTATCGTCTCAATGTTATTTATGAATCCCTTTAATTCGGGTAGTCGCGATCTGACCTATCCAGCTTTCGTCGAGATACTTGACAGCGGGAAGATCGAAAGTGCGACGGTCTCGGTCGATAACAACACCACAACGATCAGTGGTGTTTATGCAGAAGGTGAAGAAAACTATAACTTTACCTCGACCATCCCCAACACCGACGAGGGTTTCAATGACCTTTTGGATAAGCTCTCTAAAAGCGAGAATATTATCATTACTGATGCCAACGCTTCGAATTTTATCTTAGATATTGTCATCAACTTCTTGCCGATTGTCTTATTCTTGGGTCTTGGTTATTTCATGATCAAATCAATCAATGGCGGCGGTGCCAATAAGCAGGCCTTTGATTTCCAAAAATCTAGAGCACGTCTTGAAAGCAATATCAAGGTCCGCTTTTCGGATGTCGCGGGCTGCGATGAAGAAAAGGAAGAAATGGCCGAGATCATCGAATACCTTAAGACGCCCCGTAAATTTGCCAAAATGGGAGCCAGGATCCCTAAGGGCATTTTGATGGTCGGATCACCTGGTACCGGTAAGACCTTATTAGCGAAAGCGGTCGCCGGCGAAGCAAATGTGCCGTTCTATTCGATCTCCGGTAGTGATTTCGTCGAGATGTTTGTCGGTGTAGGAGCCAGCCGTGTGCGCGATATGTTCAAAAAAGCCAAACAGACGGCTCCTTGTATGATCTTCATCGATGAGATCGATGCTGTAGGTCGTCAACGTGGCGCCGGTATGGGTGGCGGTCATGATGAAAGAGAACAGACTCTCAACCAGCTCTTAGTTGAGATGGATGGCATGTCCGACAACAACGGTATCGTCGTTATTGCGGCGACTAATCGTCCGGATGTCTTGGATCCTGCCTTATTGCGTCCAGGACGCTTTGACCGCCAAATCACGGTCTCTTTGCCTGATGTCAAAGGAAGAGAAGCGATCTTGAAAGTCCATGCCCGCAATAAGCATATCAAGGACGATGTCGATCTTGCTGCTTTGGCGCGCCGTACACCTGGTTTTTCCGGTGCTGATCTTGAAAATGTTTTAAACGAAGCTGCGATATTAGCAGTGCGCGAGAATAAAGATGTGATCGATATGAATGATATCGATGAGGCGATCGACCGTGTTATGATGGGGCCGGCTAAAAAGTCGAGAACCTATGATGAAAAGACTAAGAAGCTGGTCGCTTATCATGAAGCTGGTCATGCGATCGTCGGTCTTAATTTGCCAGATGGGGCGATCGTTCAAAAAGTTACGATCATACCCCGTGGCAATGCCGGTGGTTACAACCTCATCACACCGCGCAAGGAAAGGATCCTCAACACTAAAAAGGAACTTATGGATACGATCACCTCTTATATGGGTGGCAGATGTGCGGAAGAGATCTTCTTTGATGATATCTCGACCGGGGCTAGCGGCGATATCGAGCAGGCAACTAAGCTGGCTAAAGATATGGTTACGGTATACGGTATGAGTGAACTTGGACCAGTCCAATACAACCATGGCTCGCAGAATGTCTTCTTGGGCCGCGATTATAACTCACCATCTAATGTCTCTTCTCAGGTTGCCTTTGAGATCGATCAGGCAGTACGCAAGATCGTCGATGAAGCCCATAATGATGCAACAAAGATCATTGAAGAGAATCGTGAAAACCTCATTAAGATTGCAGAAGCCCTGATTGTCAATGAGACTTTGACAGCTGAAGAGATCAACGATATCTTAGATGGTAAACTGATAGTTGAGGGAGATCAATTGGTTTCAACCTTACCGGTCAGTGTTGAAAATCAAGATGAAAATAATGAAGCTGAGTGATCGGCTTCATTTTAAAAGAGGAGTACTATGAGAAATTCATATTTATGTATAGCCTTAGCCCATGAAGGAAGGATCCGTATCTTGGCTTGTGATTCTACAAGCCTGGTACAAGAGGCGCGTTTGATCCACGATCTATATCCCACCAGTGCCGCCGCCTTGGGGCGCGTGTTAAGCGCCACGGCATTAATGGCAGCGACCTTAAAAAACGAAGATGAGAAGATATTGGTGACGATCAACGGCGGCGGACCGATCGGCACGATTATGACCGAGGCCTATGGCCCCTATCTCAAAGGCTTTGTCGGCGATAATACGATCTATTTAAAATATAATGATTCAAACAAGCTTGCGGTGGGGCTTGCGGTTGGCACTAGCGGCTATCTAAAGGTAGTGCGCAAC
Source organism: uncultured Erysipelotrichaceae bacterium (assembly GCA_944325935.1). Classification (GTDB taxonomy): domain Bacteria; phylum Bacillota_I; class Bacilli_A; order Erysipelotrichales; family Erysipelotrichaceae; genus JAHHTG01. Next base: position 17,762 of record CALVCF010000048.1, read on the forward strand.
ATGCATCTAAAGGAGAGTTTTACCTCACAAGTTGCCTTACAAACAGGAGAGATCGGTGATGATTTTGCCTACTACTTTGCTATTTCAGAGCAGATCCCTTCTTTAGTATCTTTGGGGGTACTGGTCGATACAAATACACAGATCAAGGCCAGCGGTGGCCTGATTATCGAATTGATGCCAGGGCATACCGAGGAAGACATCTGTTATGTAGAAAAACTGCAAAAAAACTTGCGGCCTATCTCTTCCTTGATCGAAGAGGGGAAGGACTTGCAAACTTTATTAAAAGAACTGTTCCCAGATGTCAAAATAATTGAAAGAAAAGATATTTCTTATCGCTGTGACTGCAATAAAAAACGTTTTATGTCAGCTCTTTTGACACTATCAAAAGACGATCTGAATGAAGTATTAAAAGACGAGACGATCGAACTAAAGTGTGAATTTTGCAATAAGAAGTATCAGATCAAAAGAGAAGAATTGATCGCCTATCAAAATGAAGTGGAAGATTAAAGATATTTGGATCGACAATCCCATTGTGGCAGCCCCTATGGCTGGTATCTCTAACGGAGCCTTCAGAGAGCTTTGTTTTAAGATGGGAGCAGGGCTTGTCTATACAGAGATGGTCTCGGATAAGGCGATCATCTACCGTAACCAAAAGACGATGAAGATGTTAGAAATAGATGATCGTCATCATCCGATCGCTCTTCAGCTTTTTGGCAGCGATGTCGATTCGATGGTTCAAGCCAGCCAGTACCTTGATCAAAACACCAATTGTGATATTATCGATATCAATATGGGCTGTCCTGTCAATAAAGTTGTCAAGACAGGAGCTGGCAGTGCCCTTATGAAAGAACCTGATAAGGCTGTTGCGATCGTCGAGAAGATCCTTAAAGTGATCCATAAGCCTTTAACGGTCAAGATGCGTCTTGGTTATACGCATGATGATATCAATTACATGAGTTTGGCTAAACGACTAGAGGAAGTTGGCGTCAGCGCGATCACTTTACATGCCAGAACTAGAAGTGATATGTATGAAGGGAAAGCGGATTGGCGTTATATTAGAGAATTAAAAAAAGTCTTAAACATTCCCGTGATCGGCAATGGCGATATTAAAAATATTAAAGATGCGATCGCCCATTTAGATGAAGCAGATGCGATCATGATCGGGCGCGGCCTTATTGGAAAGCCTTTCTTGATAAAGGAAATCCTAGCTTATCTCAATAATGAAGATTATGAAGAACCGACGATCAAAGAACGTTTCGCAATGTGTCTTGAGCACTTTACAAAATTGTCGCTACTTTACGGGGAGAAGACAGCAGCCAGTCAGATGCGCTCGATCGCTCCGCATTATTTGAGCGGGCTCAAAAATGCCAGCAGATATAAGGCCAGGATGAGTCAAATCGCCAGTATTACCGAACTTGAAATGATCTTTAAAGATTATATGGATCAAAGTCTTTGATCATCGAAGAAAAAGCAGCTCTAGTGCTGCCTTTCAAGTTTAAGATGACTATCATTTTATCTCATGATTTAAGATCCCATAAATAGAAACAAACAGATATGATCATTATAGCCAAGATAATATAGACGCAGATCCAATCAATACTTTCGATAAAAATGAGATGATCATAGGCGGGCATCTTTCCTATCAGCGGAAAAGCGACAGATTTAAGGGCGTAATTACCATCCATTTTCATTAAAGTGCCCAGCAAGATCAGCCCTAAGCCAAGCTCGGTCTGATAGAACTTGAGCTTGCGCAAGAAATAAGACAAACCAATCAAGATCGCCAAGCCTAAAAAGACAAAACGATCAAAGAATACCTGTTGGTTTGCTATTGATGATACGATTTCTTTAGCGGTCCTTTCCGTTGTCAAAAGCGTGATCTGCTCCTTGATATCATCTGGCATAGCGTTGCCATTTAAACGCTCATCTTCTATGATCTGTTCCTTATATGAGAGTTGATTGAAACTTTCGATGAACTTTACTGAATTATAGGAGATGTTATTTTTTTCAATAATGTAGTCCAAATAGCGTATTTGGGTGGTCGGGTCGTGCTCTAATTCAAATGAATACCATATATCGCCGATCTTTATATCTACTACTCCTTGATAGATACGATAGTCATAGCCTATGCCAAAGTTGCCTTCATCGTTTTCGGTGGGAGTCAGCTTTTGATCAATGGAATGATAGATCGTTCCTGAGATATCTTCATTTAGCGCACTACCGCCATTATTTAAATAATAGTCCCAGTCTTCATCATCATTGGGGCTTACTTGACCATAAAAGGCATAGATCTGATCATTGACCATGAATTTCCAACTTCCATCATCCGGTATGTCGTCAGCATAAAGCGTTTCTTTTGGAATTATGATCATAGTCAGCAAAATAATGGCTATTATTATTTTTTTCATATACTGCATCCTCCTTTAATCAAGCTTTAACACCCGATGATCATTTAGTTAATCTTATATCAAATACACCATCGGCATATTTAGAGCAATAGCCTTGATCATCTATCTCCATTGCCAGTTTAGGAAAATAATAAGTCTGATCGTTATATTCGATCTCATAACAGATTGGTTAAAAATAGACAGCCAGATGCTCATCACTTGTGTCCTGGTAATCAAGTTCAAGTAGATTTAAATCTTGCCAAATAGGCAAACGCTCATTATAGGGATATAGTCCCGCAATAATCTCCTTTAATTCAGACGGTAACTCATCGCCTGCCAAATAGTTGAATGAGTCACCTGCTTTAGTAAAACCTCCGACCGGGCATTGATAATCAGCCGTCAACTTTATCGCTTCTTTAAAGACGATCTTGACCGTGACATTATAATGGCTTAGCACGCGATCTAGTTCAATGTTCTCAATTCCGGTGATATCCAAACTCTTTCCGGTTGCATCGAGATATATGTCATGCGTAGAATCCTCTAAAACAGAAGTCTCTTTTAGATCTCCGATTGATATTTCAACATCCTGTGACAGTTCAATCGAGGGTACAACCTGAAAAGCTCCACCCGATGGATCTGTCTGTGTCACCTGATCATTTGCAGGTATATCCATAAGTTGGCAAGACGAGCACAGTAAAAAAGATTAAAAGAACTAAATACTTCATATATTATTCAGAAGAAAACAAAATCATGACCATAAAGAAAGCCAACAAAGAACTAAACATTTTTTTCATACAATATATCTCCTTTCCTTGAAGAAACACATTTTTTTATCGGAAACATTATAAAATTGCAGAAATGAAAAAACTATTATTAGACACATCTCCATTCTTACATCTTTGAGGATTATACCTAAGCATAACAGTTCTTCTCCCTTTTTTTAATTGTAACATTTTAGTGTTTATTTGTGAAATGAATCTGAAGAACGCAAATCTCAAAGTAAAATTCACTTTCGCGATCTAGGACCGGAATTTAGTTTGGAAAGATACCAATTTAAAAAAGTTCTTGCATTTAAAGATGTGTTTTGGTAACATAAATAGGCACGGAAGTAAATGCACGGTTCCTTAGCCAAGTGGTAAGGCAATAGACTGCAACTCTGTGATCGCCAGTTCGAGTCTGGCAGGAACCTCCAAACAAGGGGGCATGGCGGAATGGTAGACGCGTCGGACTTAAAATCCGGC